>NZ_JAWRXS010000913.1:0-235 GCF_046534915.1 Burkholderia sp. SIMBA_051
TTCGGTGGTACCGGATGGAATCGGCCGCGTCGCGCAGCCGGTTTCGCGGCAAACGTTTGCGTCCGGAACACTCACGAGCAATTTTTTTCCGATCCGAACGATCCGCCGACGCTGTAGTCGTTGGCGAGCCAAAAGCCGGGCGGATTTTCGCATGAGGGTAATGGTTGTCATGTGACGACAGATGTTTGAGCGCAACAGCCATACATGCTCAGCCGGCGTGCTTCGCGGACGCCCA
>NZ_JAWRXS010000914.1:0-235 GCF_046534915.1 Burkholderia sp. SIMBA_051
GTGCACTTTCTTCACCGCGTAGTCGCCGGTGCCGTCTTTCTCGAACTTCACGCCCCAGCGGTCGAGTTCCTCGATCGTCTTGAAGCTGTGCCGGGCGTAGGCGTACACGGCCGCCTGATCGACGATGCCGTCGTTGGCGATGGTGATTTCCTTCGTGTATTGCTCGGGTGTCGCATGGCCGGGGATGACCGCGTTGTTCAGGCCGTCCATACCCATCGAAATCGCGCCGCTGCGC
>NZ_JAWRXS010000915.1:0-235 GCF_046534915.1 Burkholderia sp. SIMBA_051
GGCACCGGGCTGCAACAGGTCGACCACTTCACGCAGACGGTCGGCGCGGGGCGCATGCGCGAGTGGCTCGTCTTCTACCACGACCTGCTGCACTTTCGCGAAATCCACGAGATCGACGCGCACTGGCACGTGTCGGAGGAATCGCGCGTGATGGTGTCGCCGTGCGGCGCGGTGCGGATTCCGGTCTACGAGGAGGGCACGCGCCGCACCGAGCTGATGCACGCGTATCTGCCCG
>NZ_JAWRXS010000115.1:0-333 GCF_046534915.1 Burkholderia sp. SIMBA_051
TGGCCATAGAACGCCGCGGCGCCCTCGTCCTTCGCGTCGACGGTCAACGCGACGGCCGGGATTTCCGAGCTGGTCGCGCGCCGGAGCGCATTGACCAGCAAAGCGGCACCCAGGCCCCTGCCCCTATACCGGCGATCAACGGCCAGTCGCCCCATGCGCACCGCCGGGATCGCGGGATAGCGCGGCAGCTTGCGCGCTAAAGCTCACTGGCCCGGAAGACACAATAGGCAATGGCACGGTGTCCGGCGCGGGCGTCAGGCGAAGCACGGGGGTAACCGATATCTGCTGCAGCGCGCCGAGCCGATCGACAAACTCGGACAGGGATCGCCGATG
>NZ_JAWRXS010000916.1:0-235 GCF_046534915.1 Burkholderia sp. SIMBA_051
TCCCGGACGGCTGGAAAAAACGCTTTCACGTTCTCGTAAACCCCGTGGCCGACACCTGTCGAGTCGATGCCGATGTAGGTCACGTTGTACTGCTCGGTCAGTTTTTTGATGGCGTCAGCCTGGGCGCGGAAGTCCATCCCGCGCCACTGGTGACGCTCAAGAATGCGGAACTTACCACCCGGCACGGCTGGCGGTGCCACCACCACGCATCCGGCACTGTCGCCGTTCTGCGTAC
>NZ_JAWRXS010000917.1:0-235 GCF_046534915.1 Burkholderia sp. SIMBA_051
GAACGAGAGGACGACATGAAATCCATTCGAACGATAGTGGCGCTGTGCTCGGTCATCACCATGCTCACGGCATGCGGTGGAGACGGCAACGACGTCGGCACCGTGCTCGGCATCTCGAAGCCGCAGGCACGCTTCATCAACGCGGTGCCGGCCGGCCCGAACCTCGACTACTACCTGAACGCGAAAGTCGATGCGTCCGGCGTCGCGTACAAGGGCGTGACCCGTTATCACGACA
>NZ_JAWRXS010000918.1:0-235 GCF_046534915.1 Burkholderia sp. SIMBA_051
TGAGAGCTATCCCTTCACCACGGAGAAAGTCTATCTCTCACAAATTCCGGGACTGGTAAACATGGCGCTGTACGTTTCGCCGATTGTTTCCGGTGAGGTTATCCGTTCCCGTGGCGGCTCCACCTCTGAATTTACGCCGGGATATGTCAAGCCGAAGCATGAAGTGAATCCGCAGATGACCCTGCGTCGCCTGCCGGATGAAGATCCGCAGAATCTGGCGGACCCGGCTTACCGC
>NZ_JAWRXS010000919.1:0-235 GCF_046534915.1 Burkholderia sp. SIMBA_051
GCCCGCGATGCACCGCCTCGGTGCGAAGCCGGCCCGCTCAAACCGCCGCTTCGTTTTCCTCGCCGGTGCGAATGCGGATCACACGCTCCACTTCCGCGACGAAAATCTTGCCGTCGCCGATCTTGCCGGTGCGTGCCGCGCCGATGATCGCGTCGATTACCTGGTCGCATTGGCTGTCGGCCACCACCACTTCGATCTTCACTTTCGGCAGAAAGTCGACGACATACTCTGCACC
>NZ_JAWRXS010000920.1:0-235 GCF_046534915.1 Burkholderia sp. SIMBA_051
CGAGGCCTTCGTGCTGACGGCCGGCTCGCTGCGCCAGGCCCGCTTCATGCTCGGCGGACTGGAAGTGGACACCGCGCGCATGGCGCGCAACCTGGATCTGTCCGGCGGCCTGATCGTGGCCGAGGCCGTGATGATGGGCCTGGCGCCGCACATCGGCCGCCAGACCGCGCATGACGTGGTCTACGACGCCTGCCGCGAGGCGGCCACGTCCCGCCGCCGGCTGGCTGACGTGCTG
>NZ_JAWRXS010000116.1:0-332 GCF_046534915.1 Burkholderia sp. SIMBA_051
GCAACCGAACGCCCGCATCCCCCGCCACGCGTTCTTGCGAAACTGCCTCGCCGCGCGTCATCGCGAAGTCACAAACGTTTTCGATAATCCACTCGCCGAAAACGTTTACATCGCGTCACGCCATGCCCCAGACCATCAAGGACGTCGCCGCCCTCGCCGGCTTCTCCATCGCCACCGTATCGCGTGCGATCAACGCGCCGCACACCGTCAGCCCCGCGACGCTGGCGGCGATCCGCACCGCGATCGACACGCTGCAGTTCCGCCCGAGCCCGCTCGGCCGTCAATTGCGCGGCGAGCGCACGCGCCTCGTCGGCGTCGTCGTGCCGACGATC
>NZ_JAWRXS010000921.1:0-234 GCF_046534915.1 Burkholderia sp. SIMBA_051
GGCCGAGATCCTTGTTCATCGTGAGCGCCGCGAAACCCACATTCACGCGATCCAGAAAGCTCACGAAGTAAAGGAGCATGACGAAGGGCAAAATGCGCCACGTCAGCTTGCGCACCACACGGGCTTGCAATTCATTGGTCATGCCTGTCTCCGCTGTGTTGAATTCGCCCGTGACGCGCGCGTCCGGCCGTTATGTTCTTATGTGATGAATGCGTCGCTCGCTCGAAGGCCGAG
>NZ_JAWRXS010000922.1:0-234 GCF_046534915.1 Burkholderia sp. SIMBA_051
CACGATCGTCGTCGCCGCTTCGGCTTCGGAATCGGCTGCCATGCAGTACCTGGCGCCATACGCCGGCTGCACGATGGGCGAATACTTCCGCGACCGCGGCCAGGACGCGCTGATCGTTTATGACGACTTGACCAAGCAGGCTTGGGCATACCGTCAAATCTCGCTGCTGCTGCGCCGTCCGCCGGGCCGTGAAGCGTATCCGGGCGACGTGTTCTATCTGCACTCGCGTCTGCT
>NZ_JAWRXS010000923.1:0-234 GCF_046534915.1 Burkholderia sp. SIMBA_051
CGACTTGATATGAATGGAACCCGTCGACTCCGGCCGCAGTTGCGCCACGCCGATGGTCATGCCCGGCTCGCGGTCGAGGATGCGCTCGGCCGCGTTGGCGTAGCTGGCGTGCACGAAGAAATACTGCACGTCGGCCGCCGGCAGGTCCGGCGCGCTCTTGACGAAGCCATGCACCAGCCCCGTGCCCAGCGTCAGGATGCCCTTGCGGCGGGTGTAGTAGCGCGCCACCTGTTG
>NZ_JAWRXS010000924.1:0-234 GCF_046534915.1 Burkholderia sp. SIMBA_051
GTACCGTGCTGACGGCCGCCATCCTCGCCGGCATCGTCGCCGCGCTCTACGGACTATGGGTGCGTTACCAGATCGAGCCGCTCACGCGCGACGGCAAGGTGCGCGCCGACGTGGTGCCGATCGCGCCCGACGTGAGCGGCCTCGTCACCGACGTGCGCGTGCACGACAACCAGAAAGTGACGAAGGGCCAGGTGCTGCTGGTGATCGATCCGTCCCGCTACCGGATCGCGCTCG
>NZ_JAWRXS010000117.1:0-331 GCF_046534915.1 Burkholderia sp. SIMBA_051
AGAGGTCGACGTTCGCGGCCCCTCGTTGGGCAGCGCGGCGACAGTCATGCGGTGGGCGTGAGCGAAAGCCTGCGGCGGTGCGGTCGGTGATCGGCTGGACGGTTGGCGGTCCGTTCGCGTCTGCCTGGAAACAGTGTTCGCGAACGTCGGGAGACGTCGCCCAGGCAACTCAAACAGCATCCAGCCCGGACGCGGCGCCGGGGAACTGGAGTGTAGTCAATGGCGGCCGGAAGTCCAAATCGGCCCCCGTAAATTTTCCCGTTGACAGCGCCGCGCGTGAGAGGCGGTCTGCTGGGCGCGGCAAATCCTTGATTTCACTGGAGGTTTTGCG
>NZ_JAWRXS010000925.1:0-234 GCF_046534915.1 Burkholderia sp. SIMBA_051
TTGGCGCCGGTCGACCCGCGCTCGCTGATGCAGGGCGACTACATGGCGCTCAACTTCGCCGCCGGGCGCGAAGTCACCCGGCTGCGGCTGGGCGGCGAGCGCCAGGACACGGAGGACTCCGTCATGGGCGGAGCGTCCGACGGCTACGTCATGCTGACGGGCGATTCGCGCGGCGTGTACCAGCCCGTGCGCATTCAGACCGACGCCAGGCCGCATGGCGACGGCGAAGTGCCG
>NZ_JAWRXS010000926.1:0-234 GCF_046534915.1 Burkholderia sp. SIMBA_051
CTGAGTATTACTACTTATTAGCGTTGTCTTATCGTGATAGAAAAAAAAGAGATTTCAGTAAGTTTGTTAGTAATATGCGAACAGCAATTAGCCGTGGCAACTCTGTAAATTGGGATACCAGCGAATGGCAAACACTATTAGATAAATCAACGATTGGCACTGTGTACATAACTGATGGAAAGTAACCTATATGCAGCCCTCTTAAGTAATACTTTTTATTTTTAAATCACGGCG
>NZ_JAWRXS010000927.1:0-234 GCF_046534915.1 Burkholderia sp. SIMBA_051
GGACACGCTGCTCGATCGCAGCAAGCGCCTGACCGCGGCCTGGAACGCGGTGACGCAACGTTGGGGGAAGGACATTGAGTATGCGGACTTGCGCTATCCGAACGGTTTCGCGATTCGTGCCGCTGGCATGCGCTTCATCAGCGAACCCGACAAGGGCAAGAAGTAAACGGACATCACACGCAATGAGCACGCTATGAGTAAAGACTATAAAGATCTGCTGGTCGCCCTCGACAT
>NZ_JAWRXS010000928.1:0-234 GCF_046534915.1 Burkholderia sp. SIMBA_051
TCTCCGGATTAACTGGCGGTGACGGTAATTTCTGCAACCGCAGCAAACTCACCATTACCGGATACAACCGGAATGTTGACCTTGCCTGCAGCAACGCCGTTCACGGTGATGGTCATACCACTGACCGACACGGTGGCTTTTGTTTTATCCGCAGACACCGCACGAAAGCTCTTGTCGGTTACGCCCTCCGGCTGGAAGGCCACGGTCAGCGTGGTGCTCTGCCCTTTCACCACC
>NZ_JAWRXS010000929.1:0-234 GCF_046534915.1 Burkholderia sp. SIMBA_051
GTCGTCATCGAGCAGCGCAAGGTCGCTATCAGCGCGCTGCGGTTCGGAGCCGTATTCGAAGACTTCCGACAGCTCCGGCTGCCTGCCCGGCCCGCTGTCGTCGGCCGTGTCTGTGTCATCGCCGATCAGGCCAGCGGCGATCGATGCGGCCGGTCCCGTGGGAATCGCTAGCCGGACCCAGTCGTTCGGCCGCAACGGTGGCGCATCGGTGTAGCGCCCAACCGCGAGTGCGGG
>NZ_JAWRXS010000118.1:0-330 GCF_046534915.1 Burkholderia sp. SIMBA_051
CTGCAACACCTGCACGAGACGCGTCATGTCGCCGCGCACGACCACCGGTTCGCGCGGCAGGTTCGTTACAACGGTCTGCGAATGCGCGTCGGTAAACGGCCGCGCCGCTTCCATGCCGCGCGCCACCACCTCGCCGAGATCGACGCGGCCAATGCGCAACTCGACCTTGTCCGACATGATCCGGCCGATGTCGAGCAGATCGTCGACGAGCCGCGTGAGATGCGTGACCTGGCGATCGATCAGATCGCGCGAGCGCGCCAGCGTGGGACTCACTCCCGCCTCGATCTGCATCACGCCGATCGCGTTGCGCACGGGCGCGAGCGGATTGCG
>NZ_JAWRXS010000930.1:0-234 GCF_046534915.1 Burkholderia sp. SIMBA_051
TGCCGAACATGCGTTACCCCTTCGTGCCGCAGGCGGCGTCCTTCAGGTCGAGGACGTGGCCATCGTTGTATTTCGCGATGATGTTGTGGAACAGCTTCGGATCGACCGACGAGAAGTAGCGCACCGGCGCCTTCTCGCTCGGCTGCGCGACCGTGCCGTACACGGTGGCGTCGAGCCGGTGGCGAAGCCTTCACCTTCTGCACCCACGCGTCGAACTGCTCGCGCGGCTCGGCG
>NZ_JAWRXS010000931.1:0-234 GCF_046534915.1 Burkholderia sp. SIMBA_051
GACTTTTGCTAGCGCCCTCGCCTTCACCCTATTCGTTGTTGATCTCCGGCATGACCCGCCCCATCTCCATCGCCTGACTGGCTGGCAACTCCTGAATGCCGATGACAATCTGGTCATCGGGTGCTCCCGTCGCGGTCTGAAAGAGTTTCCAAAGACGCTGGATCAGCTCCCGCTTATATTCGGGTGACCGCCCGGACCGCATCAAAAGCGTTAGCGCGGCAGTTGCCGATGGTT
>NZ_JAWRXS010000932.1:0-234 GCF_046534915.1 Burkholderia sp. SIMBA_051
GGCCGACGGCGATCACATGCGTGACGCCTTGCTGCTTCAACTGAAAGTCGAGATCGGTGTTGGCGAAGCCGCTTTGGGCCCAGTGCTCCTGCACGATGATGTCGCCTTCCTGCGGCACGAAATCGGGATGCCATTCGCCGCCCCACGTTCCCTTTGCAAACGTCTGACGCTGCTGAACCAGACGTTGCGTCGGATTCGGATGATCCCAGTTGTCGTAGTCGCCCGGCTGCCAGC
>NZ_JAWRXS010000933.1:0-234 GCF_046534915.1 Burkholderia sp. SIMBA_051
TTGGCGATGGCGTCTGCACTGGCCTTGGCACCGGCCTTCGCGCTATTTTGCCGGGGCTTTTACGACTTGTCGCAAAAATACGGAGGATAGAGCGATTCGGTGCAGGACATCGTCAGCCTTTGCAAAATGGCGCGTCTGGCCGCCGGTCAGGCCGGCAGCGGCAGCCCGCTTGGATCGTGCGGGCGATCGCATTCATCCTTTCCGCGGATGCCGGCGTACGACCGCGCCGCGTAC
>NZ_JAWRXS010000934.1:0-234 GCF_046534915.1 Burkholderia sp. SIMBA_051
GCAAGCGCCTGTTCGTGCTTCGCTCGGAGCGGATTACCGCCCATCGAAGCTCTGAGATCTCGCAGTGAGCAATGAAGCGGACGCTCCACGGAAACCGGATGGTCGCGGACCGTAATATCCGTCATGCTCTGCGAACAGCTCTGCGTGCCATCGAACGCAAAATTGACGTGATACACGTGCCCCTTTTCCGGCACCAAAGCGGTGACGAACGGTCCGCACGAATCCGAACGGCGG
>NZ_JAWRXS010000935.1:0-234 GCF_046534915.1 Burkholderia sp. SIMBA_051
GAGCGCATTGACCAGTTGGTAGAGTCCGCTGGATTGAAACTCAAGCGGATGAAGTGCGTAGCCATGGAGGGTTTGGTTGAGGAGAGTAAAGAGCTGATAGATGAAATCGAGAAGGGGGCGGTGCTCGATGCGGCGCTCATCGGGGCATGCCAGAAGGTTGAGCATTACGAGATCGCCAGCTACGGCACCCTAATTGCGATGGCCAAGCACCTCGGTATGGAAGAGGCGGCCTCG
>NZ_JAWRXS010000936.1:0-234 GCF_046534915.1 Burkholderia sp. SIMBA_051
GAAAAAGGCCAGTCCGCACAGGCGGACTGGCAAAGGAAGGCCGATATCCCGGAGACTACCGGTGAGGCGGACCGGCCTTCAGACCAGCGGTCATTCAGGAACGCTCGTTCCAGGTGTCCTTGTGAATGATGTTGCCGTCCTTGTACGAACAGGTGATCGTCTCGTAGCGCAGCTCGACCTCCTCCAGGTGGTTGTGCTTCTCGTAGTCCGGATCCTTGATGTCGAGCATCTTCG
>NZ_JAWRXS010000937.1:0-234 GCF_046534915.1 Burkholderia sp. SIMBA_051
CTTCGTGGGTCTCGCACTCGATCTCGGCAAGCTGTACGTCGCCAAGAGCGAGTTGCAGAACAGCGCCGATGCCTGCGCGCTGGCGGCCGCGCGCGATCTCACCGGCGCCACCGTCAATCTGTCCGTGCCCGAGGCCGCCGGCATCACGGCCGGCCACCTCAACTACGCGCTGTTTCAAAGCGGCGCGGTGCAACTGACGACCGACAGCAGCGTGCTGTTCAGCGATTCGCTGAG
>NZ_JAWRXS010000938.1:0-234 GCF_046534915.1 Burkholderia sp. SIMBA_051
GCCCTTCCATGCGGAACCACCGGATCACTAAGCCCGACTTTCGTCCCTGCTCGACTTGTAGGTCTCGCAGTCAAGCTCCCTTGTGCCTTTACACTCTGCGAATGATTTCCAACCATTCTGAGGGAACCTTTGGGCGCCTCCGTTACATTTTAGGAGGCGACCGCCCCAGTCAAACTGCCCACCTGACACTGTCTCCCTGCCCGATAAGGGCAGCGGGTTAGAAGGTCAATACAG
>NZ_JAWRXS010000939.1:0-234 GCF_046534915.1 Burkholderia sp. SIMBA_051
GGGCCAGCACCGATGATCGCGACATCGGCGTCGATCGAGCGAGGTGTCGTTTCGTGAGGATGAGCGCGGCCGAGGCCGGCCGCCGGTTCAAAAGCGGGGCGCATGCTTGTCTCCTGACTGGGCTTGTTCGTTGTGCTGAATCGACGCAGCGCGTGGCTGTCGCTCGTTCAGCTTATGGACGCAGTTTAGGGATGGCGGAAAACCCCCTCAACAAAATCTCAGGAATGTGCATAG
>NZ_JAWRXS010000940.1:0-234 GCF_046534915.1 Burkholderia sp. SIMBA_051
CTTCCCACGTTGATTTATCAATAACCACAACTTCTTTATTTTCGCCATATACACCAGGTTCAATTTTTTGTTTAGTTCTAGCCATCATGGACAATTTAATTATAGGGTTTTCAGCTGCCTGTCTATGAATCTCAGTAAGGGTGAAATCTGGATTGTTAAACATAGTCATGAAATCTTCAATTCCATCTTGTGATACAGGTGGTAATTGTCCTGTATCTCCTATGAATAGAATTT
>NZ_JAWRXS010000941.1:0-234 GCF_046534915.1 Burkholderia sp. SIMBA_051
CGCGGCGACGACGTGCGGCTCGTGCAGGTGCTGTACAACCTGCTCGACAACGCATCGAAGTATTCGCCGAACGGCGAGCACATCGAAGTCCACGTGCGCACCGAGGCGAGCGTGGTCGCGATCGACGTCGTCGATCGCGGGATCGGCATCGTCCCCGGCGCGCAGGAGTCGATCTTCGAACTGTTCGAACAGGACAGCAGCGCGGGCCGCCTTGCGGCCGGCGGGCTCGGTCTC
>NZ_JAWRXS010000942.1:0-234 GCF_046534915.1 Burkholderia sp. SIMBA_051
CTGGTGATGCACGCCGGGATCGACCTGTTGCCGCCGTGGGCGCAGCAGATGCTCGGCCTCGCGCGGTTCGCGCCGCTGCGGCGGGCGGTGGTCCGGCCCGGTGTGCGCGCAGTCGCGCCGGTGCTGCGCTGGGCGCTCGTGAACGGCGTATCGAAACGCGCACGGCGCCGCGCCAGCGCAGCGCCGTCGGGCGGCGAGCCGCCTGCATGACGGTGAGTCGGTAAGTCGCTCAGT
>NZ_JAWRXS010000943.1:0-233 GCF_046534915.1 Burkholderia sp. SIMBA_051
GGCCGGAACCTTGAGTGGCACGAACATGCCGAGTACGCAGAGCCGGAAGGCGACGCTCGGCGTAGCGCCTTCGCCGAGTCCGCCGAGCACCGCCGAGATTTTCACCTCGCCGGCGTCGTCGGCGTTGTCCTGGTCGCTGAAGAAGGCCGCCCCGTCACCGTGGCTATGGATATCGATCGCGAGGCTCTCATGTGCGGCGAGTTGCGGTCGTTCGAATGTGATCGACCCGGGCG
>NZ_JAWRXS010000944.1:0-233 GCF_046534915.1 Burkholderia sp. SIMBA_051
GACGCTGCTCGTCCCGCATTTCGCGGCGGAACGCACGGCGCTGCTGATCGGGTTCGGGATGGCGGTCGGCGCGGCGCTGACGCCCGGCTGGTACTTTCAGGGCATCCAGAAGTTGAGCGTCTACAGCGTCACGGTGGTCGTGTACCGCGCATGCAGCGTCGTCGCGTTCTTCGCCTGGGTGCGCACGCCGGACGATCTGCTGCACGCGGTCGCGATCAACGCGGCGGTGCCGG
>NZ_JAWRXS010000945.1:0-233 GCF_046534915.1 Burkholderia sp. SIMBA_051
TTGCGCCGCAACTGCGTTGGCTGATCCTCACCGACAACGAGATCGATGCGCTGCCGCCCGAAATCGGCGGCTGTGCGCGGTTGCAGAAGCTGATGCTGGCCGGCAACCGGCTGCGCGCGCTTCCCGATGAACTGGCCGCCTGCACGCGGCTCGAACTGCTGCGTCTCGCGGCGAATCGACTCGACGGACTGCCGGCGTGGCTATTGCGTCTGCCGCGGCTGTCGTGGCTGGCG
>NZ_JAWRXS010000946.1:0-233 GCF_046534915.1 Burkholderia sp. SIMBA_051
GTTGTAGGGCGCGTCGAACAGGATGTGCTTCCAGCGCGGCTTGACGGCGCCCTGGATCAACGGCTTGTCGTCGATCAGCAGATTGCCGTGCACCAGGGTCTTGTCCTTGGTCAGGATCAGCCGGCTGGTGGCCTCCCGTCCCAGGTGCTTCTCGACCCACAGGTATTTCTCGGCGACGCAGTTCTCGAACTGCGACAGCGGCGAGGTGCAGATGCGCACGTCCATGCCCAGCG
>NZ_JAWRXS010000947.1:0-233 GCF_046534915.1 Burkholderia sp. SIMBA_051
GCGACGCTGCTCCACTTCACGCCACTTTCACGCGCGCTCCGAGCGAAACGACCTTGAACGCACCGACCCAACTCATTTTCCTGCCGGGCGCCTCGGGCGACCCCGCGTTCTGGCAACCGATGGCGAACGCGCTCACCTACGAAGCCGAGCATCAGTTCCTCGCCTATCCGGGCTTCGGCGCCGAACCCGCCGATCCGGACGTCGAAAATTTCGAGGACCTCGTGCGCCGCCTC
>NZ_JAWRXS010000948.1:0-233 GCF_046534915.1 Burkholderia sp. SIMBA_051
CTCGGCGTTCGTCGTCGTCGTCGAGCCGGACGGCTACCTGCGCGGCCTGTGCTGCACCGGCCTCGCCGACGACTGGCGCCAGCGCGTGCGCTTCCTGCCCGGCGAGGGCATCGTCGGACGCATCTTCACGAGCGGCTCGCCGGTGATCGTGCCGGAAGTGCGCGACGAGCCGCTGTTCCTCGATCGCACGGGCGGCGCGGGCGAGCCCGACGACGGCTCGGTCGCGATGCTCG
>NZ_JAWRXS010000949.1:0-233 GCF_046534915.1 Burkholderia sp. SIMBA_051
TAGAGCTTTTAAAGAAACAAAATGCTTTATTATCAAAACAATTAAAGCAGCTATTGACCATGCTTAAAGGAGCTGATTTAGAATGATGTTTCCAACTGTAGCAAATATCAAACAATTTTAGGACTGGCAGTGCTACGGCCCAGAGGATATTGCATTTTATGTAAGCATTGGCTGGATCTCAGCAGAAGACTATCAAGACATTACAGGAGACAAATACGAAGCCTAATGGCTTT
>NZ_JAWRXS010000950.1:0-233 GCF_046534915.1 Burkholderia sp. SIMBA_051
CTAAAGGTCTTGGGAGTATCGTGTCCACCTAACGAATAAGCGGACACGTGAACACTATCTTCGAAGAAGGCGCGCCCTCCGAACGCCGACGCCGGCGACGCTACAGCGAGGAGTTCAAGGCCGGGGTCGTAGCTGCCTGCCATGGAACCGGAGTATCCGTCGCAGCCGTCGCGCTGGAACACAGGCTCAACGCAAACCTCCTGCGACGCTGGATCGATCAGGCAGAAGGCAGG
>NZ_JAWRXS010000951.1:0-233 GCF_046534915.1 Burkholderia sp. SIMBA_051
TGCCGCTGCGCCTGCCGGCGGGCGTCACGCCGCACCGCCTGGCGATCCAGCCGGGCGACCGCTTCGAGATCGATTGCCCGCCGCAGCGCCTGGCGCCGCGCCAGCCGGTCGCCGTGCGGCTGCTGCGCGCCGACGGCGGCGAACAGGCCTTGCAGGCCACCGCCGCTGTCGAAACGCAACTGGAGCTGCATCTGCTGCGGATGGGCGGCGTGATTCCGGCTATCCTCGCGGAT
>NZ_JAWRXS010000952.1:0-233 GCF_046534915.1 Burkholderia sp. SIMBA_051
GGCGAGCCGACGCTTTTCAGCATGACGCGGCGAATCATCCTGCAGATCGCGGTGAATCTTGCACTCGTCGCCGCGATCTTTCTGATGGTGTCCTACGGCGCGCCTTACATCAGCAGCTTGCTGACGCACTGGATCAGCGCCGAGCCGATGCAGCGCGTGGTGCTGTGGAGCGCCGCCTTGCTTGTGTCGATGCCGTTTCTCGTGGCGGTTTATCGCAAGACCAAGTCGCTCGC
>NZ_JAWRXS010000953.1:0-233 GCF_046534915.1 Burkholderia sp. SIMBA_051
CCTGCCTCTCGCGATGCCGGGCATCGTGGTGTCCGCGATTTTCGCGTTCATCTTTTCGTGGAACGACCTGCTCTATGCACTGGTGCTGACACGCACCGACGCGATCACGTCACCGGTTGCCGCCACCAGTTACATGAGCGGCTACGAGTTGCCGTGGGGCGAAATCATGGCGACAGGTACGCTGATTGTGTTGCCGATGGTCGTCTTTGCGCTGGCGGTATCGGGCCGGCTGG
>NZ_JAWRXS010000954.1:0-233 GCF_046534915.1 Burkholderia sp. SIMBA_051
GCGCGATGAGTCGGATGCGCGAGATAGATATAACACTCGTCGCGGCTGTCGAAATCCATCATGAAGCCATCGGCGAGATCCAGACCGTATCCCTCTGGCGAGATGTTTGGCCCGCACTCGAAGTTCGTGAATGCGATCTCAGGTATCTCCGCAAGCCGCCTGATTTGCTCGAAGAAGGCGAGGCGACTCGGCGCCGCCACTTCACTGCGGAATCGACACAGCACGATGTGTCG
>NZ_JAWRXS010000955.1:0-233 GCF_046534915.1 Burkholderia sp. SIMBA_051
TGATGGCCGACGCCATCGCCGAGTACATGGAGCATCACGGCGTGAAGACGGTCGGCTTCATCGGCTTCGCGGATGCCTACGGCGATAGCTGGAACAAGGTGTTCACAACCGCAGCCGCTGCGCACAACTTGAAGATCGTGACGAACGAGCGCTTCAACCGGACCGACGCTTCGGTGACGGGCCAGGTGCTCAAGACGATGGGTGCGAATCCCGACGCGGTCCTGATCGCAGGC
>NZ_JAWRXS010000956.1:0-233 GCF_046534915.1 Burkholderia sp. SIMBA_051
TGAGCGGCAATCTGCCGATCGAGTATCCGCCGCTCGACGTGTCGCTGCCGAACATCGGCCGGGCGATCGACGCCGCGCATGCGGCCGGCGTGCCGGTGATCGTGGTCCAGCACGTCGCGCCGGCCGGCGCGACGATCTTCGCGCCCGGCACCGACGGCGTCGCGCTTCACCCGGTCGTGGCCGAGCGTCCGTATGCGCATCTGATCGTGAAGGCGCAGGCCAGCGCGTTCGCC
>NZ_JAWRXS010000957.1:0-233 GCF_046534915.1 Burkholderia sp. SIMBA_051
CGTGTGCTTTCATCGAGAGTCGCCTTTAGGTTGAAGCCGCACGCCGCGAAAACGAAAACGCGCGGCGTGCGTATGACCGACCCTGGCTTTCCGGTTCGTCAGACCGGCGGGCCGAACTTGCAGCGATACGAAAATACGAAAGCGCTCAGGCGTCGAGCCAGACGTTTTCCGCGAACATGAAGCCCATCAAACCGGCCAGCGGAATCGAGCCGAGGCCCTTGAGCTTCGTCGTG
>NZ_JAWRXS010000958.1:0-233 GCF_046534915.1 Burkholderia sp. SIMBA_051
GAACGAGTGCGTTCCGGTGTGTGTCCCGAGTCTGTTACCGCGACGGTTGCGGTTCATATTCGCGGGTTCAGGATCGATTCTTATTCGCGCTTCGCTTCCGGAATAGCGGGCGATTCGCAAGCGGCACGTCGGTGTTTAGCAAGCGAAAAGCAAGTCGCCCGCAAGCGAAGCAGTACGGCAATCCGCAACGCACCGAGCACCGCGCGAAGCAACGCAAAGCGCACGCAGGCAAG
>NZ_JAWRXS010000959.1:0-233 GCF_046534915.1 Burkholderia sp. SIMBA_051
GGTCATAGCAATTGAAGAACATATGGGTCCGGCAACTCACCGGAGAGAGTCAGATTAGTCCTTGTGCAGAACAACTTCAAGGCGTCCTCGTAACTGTATTGCTGCCAAGCTGCGTCACCGGGAACCCGATCCCGCCCGATGTGTTCGTGGGACACTCGATGTGGATCCACCTTCTTCCGCCCATTCTGAAGAAGGTCAAGCTGATAGACGCGGCGCCTAGCCCTGAATTCCTG
>NZ_JAWRXS010000960.1:0-233 GCF_046534915.1 Burkholderia sp. SIMBA_051
CGCGAGAGCCGCGTGCTCGCCGCGCGCCTCGCGTGAACCGTCGCTTTTTTCCCCTTCTCTCAGAGAGCGCGCATGAGCTTCGCAAATGTCCCCGCCGGCAAGGATCTGCCGCACGACTTCAACGTGATCATCGAGATTCCGGCGCAGAGCGATCCGGTCAAGTACGAAGCCGACAAGGATCTGGGCGTGCTCGTCGTCGACCGTTTCGTCGGCACCGGCATGCGTTATCCGGT
>NZ_JAWRXS010000961.1:0-233 GCF_046534915.1 Burkholderia sp. SIMBA_051
CAGCGTGGCCGGCGCGCCGTGACCTGGGCCGGCCACGTAGATCATGTCGAGATCCAGCTTGTTGATCAGCCGGTTCAGATGCACCAGCAGGAAACTCTGCCCAGGGTCCGAGCCCCAATGGCCCAGCAGGCGGTTCTTGATGTGTTCGGGTTTGAGCGGTTCGCGCAGCAGCGGATTGTCGCGCAGATAGATCATGCCGGCCGAAAGGTAGTTGCAGGCGCGCCAGTAGCGGT
>NZ_JAWRXS010000962.1:0-233 GCF_046534915.1 Burkholderia sp. SIMBA_051
GTCGGCGCGCCATGGACGCCCTGTTCAGCCGGGAACGGCGGTTTGCGCCGAGGAAACGGAAAACCGCCTTCTACACTCGCAATGACGGCCGTTTCCTCGCCCCCGATGTACAAACCGGAACTGGGCACGACACCAAGCGACAGCAGGCCGCCGAGCCGCTGCTCGATCGCCGCGAACAGGCGATGCGCCCGCCACTGCTGCACGGCCTCGCGGGTGACCGCGAGGGCCTCTGG
>NZ_JAWRXS010000963.1:0-233 GCF_046534915.1 Burkholderia sp. SIMBA_051
GCTCCGACACGCTCTTCAAGCTCTGGCTGTGGGACAACAACATCGGCCGCTTCTTCGGCTTTTCGGTCGCCGAACTCGGCTCCGAAAACGAAAGCCGTCTGTTCGTGCTGCGCACCGTGCTGAGCGTCGGCTTTCCCGTGGTGCCGCTTGCGCTCGCCGCGCTTGCCGGCGGCGCGTGGCGGCGCTGGCGCGATCCACGCGTGGCGCTGCCGATGATCTTCGCGGGCTCCGGC
>NZ_JAWRXS010000964.1:0-233 GCF_046534915.1 Burkholderia sp. SIMBA_051
GCGCGGCGGCTACTTCCCGTTGCGCAAAGGTGATCAGGTGCTCCTCGGATTCGTCAATGGCGACTGCGACAGGCCCGTCATCGTGTCGCGTTTGCATGGGGGCGCGACGATGCCGATGTGGCACACGCACGGCCTGCTGTCCGGGTTTCGTTCGCGTGAGTATGGCGGCGACGGCTTCAACCAGCTCGTCATGGACGATGCTACCGGTCAGAACCGGGTCCACCTTTACTCGT
>NZ_JAWRXS010000020.1:0-37219 GCF_046534915.1 Burkholderia sp. SIMBA_051
TCTTCGCTCGTCAACAACTTTCTGAACTGCTTCGTTGCGACGGCGAGGGGTTCAACTTCGTGTGCGCCGGGGCTTCTGCAACCCACCCTCGACAGCACCGCTTCCCTTCCCTCCCGCGCCGTGTTTCCGTTAGCGCGAAAGAGGCGTGATTCTAAGCACCCGCCCCTGCCTATGCAACCCCTTTGTGAAAATATTTTGAAAAAGCCGCCCGCGCAGCCTCCAGGGCGCGCGCCCTTCTTTCCTCCTATATAAAGGAGGCCGACAGCATCCCGTATGCACCCCGCGCCAGTCACCATGCCGCGGAACAAACAAAGGGGTACGCACGGTCGAGTATCATCCCGCGATCGAACAACGCACTCATACCGACGATGGACAGCACCACTCAATCCGGCGACGCCGATCTTCGCGACGAATATGCCGCGCTTCGCGAGCGCGCCGTCATGCTGGAAGAGCAGGCCCCGCCGCTTCTGCAACGCATCTCCGATGTGCTGCCGCGCATCAGCGGCGAGTCCGAACTGGCGGACGAGCATCGCGAACGGCTCGTCGCCGCACGCAACGCCGCGATGGTCTCGATCGAAAACTATCAGCAGGCGATCCCGTTCCTGCAGACGGCCGACTCGATCATCGAGCAGCTCGACAAGACGCCCGAGCGCGACGAGGACATCGAGTGGCGCGAATCGCTGCTGCAGCGGCTCGACGAACTGATCGACGTCGCGGTCGTGATGATCGACGATGCGCAAGCCTATTTCGAGCAAGCGGACGCCTGCGATCTCTCCAGCGTGCCGAAGTCCATTCTCGAAGAATGAGCATCACGGCCGGGACGCGCACTGCGCATCGACTGAACATGATGTTGCGCATGCCGATCGGCTGTCACTGCTCGACACCTTGACGTCGACGATCAGATACGTCCCGCAAAAGCTCACCTTGCCGTCACGGGTTTACGGGTACCCGCCAATCGCAGCCCGTGAGTGACTAGAGCGTATCGAGCACGATCGTCTCGCTGACGATCGGCACACGGATGTACCCGCCCTCCGCATCGCCATACGCGTGCGCATTTCCGTCGATCACATATTGCGCAGTCAATGCGCACAGCGTCGCGTCCCGCGCGTCGACCGAGCGCAGTGTCGACACGTCGATCCCGACTTGCGCGAGCAATTGCCGGCGCTGGTTGCGTTTCTGCTTCGCCGACGCAATCGCCTTGCCGAGCATCGCGCAGGTAATCGCGTACGGATAGGTCTCGAAGCTTACGTTCCCGCCGGCGTACCGTGCGTCGGTGAGCAGCGGATAGGCCTGTGCCAGCGCGCGGTACACGCGCTCGCCCATGAACATCCAGTCGAAGAAGCCCGACGCACTGGTCACGGCCTGTTCGCGCGACGGCGTCGGAAAGCACGAGGTCCGCTCGCGCGCGAGCGCCTGCTCGGCCGCGCGGCGTCCGCTTCCCATCCACCACAGGCTCGGCGCATCGACGCCGACGGCCACCACGCCATGCTCGATGCACAGCGCAGGCAGCGCTTCGGGTGCGATCCGCGCCTCGCGGCAGACGATCGTCGAGCCGCGCAGGATCACGAGATCGCATTGCTTCTTGTCGCCGCCCACGTCGACGCCCGCCACCGCAGGCGATGACCACGCGACGGATCGGGAACGGGCCGCCCGCATGGCTGCGCGTCAGTCCGCCGGCCGCGCGTCGTACGCGGCATCGAAGATCCCTTCCAGGCCGGGATGCACGCCGCGCATCCGGTCGACGACCGACTTCGCCCAGTCGAAGTACGCCTGCTTGCGCTCGAGCGGCCAGTCCGCGGGCGGATGCCGCGCGATGTCGCGCAGGTTGCAGATCTTGTCAGCCAGCTTCACGAGCTTCGCGCGCCGGCTGATGGTCGCCGCATGCTCGACCTGAAGGCGCTTGCGCTCTTCCTTCGGCAACGACTTGTCGTCCGTGACTTCCATCACGATGTCCGCGACGTCCTTGCCGAACAGCCGCAGCAGTTCCTGCTCGGTCGTCTCC
This sequence comes from Burkholderia sp. SIMBA_051, assembly GCF_046534915.1. Classification (NCBI taxonomy): domain Bacteria; kingdom Pseudomonadati; phylum Pseudomonadota; class Betaproteobacteria; order Burkholderiales; family Burkholderiaceae; genus Burkholderia; species Burkholderia sp. SIMBA_051. The sequence continues at coordinate 2,003 of NZ_JAWRXS010000020.1, forward strand.
GTATCCTCGATCGTGTCGTGCAACACGGCCGCGACGATCACGCGCTCGTCCTCGATGCCGGCTTCGTTGGCCAGCACATCGGCCAGCGCGATCGGATGGTTGATGTACGGCGATGCCTCGTCGTCCTTGCGCCGCTGATTGCGATGCTTGTCCGCCGCGAATGCGATGGCAGCTACCAGCTTGTTCATATTGACCCCTCGTGTGGCCGGACTACGGCCGGCAGAACCGGTCGCGTCCGTTTCGGAACCGCACATACTACCTGTACGCGATGATCATTCCCATGTATCGGGAACATCGGGGCGCCCGGCGTCATGCGCCGGCCGTCTCGCGCTGCAGCCCGACCACGTTGACCTGCGCGCCGAACACGTCCCGCACGAGCGGCAGCAGGTGATCGTGGTGCGTCAGGAACAGCACCTGGGTTCGCGTCGACAGATCGCGCAGCGCCTCGAGCCCCGCCTTCGCACGCGCATCGTCGAAGTTGATGAACAGATCGTCGGCAACGAACGGCAGCGCGGTCCGGCTGGCGAGTTGCAGTTCGAGCGCCGCGATCCGCAGCGCGAGGAACAGCTGGTCGCGCGTTCCTTCGCTCAGGCCGGCGACCTCGACCGACGTGCCCTTGGTGCGCCGCGCGTACAGCGCGGGCGGCGTCCGTTCAGTGTCGACGGTCAACCGCGCGAATTCGCCGAGCGTGAGCCCCGCGAAAATCTCGCCCGCCCGGCGCAGCATCGGCCCCTGCTTCTGGTCGCGATAGCGATCGGTCGCCCACTTCAGCAGACGGCTCGCGGTCGCCGCTTCCAGATACTGTTCGGCCGCGTCGCCCATCGCGGCCAGCGCTTCCTGCCGCTTCGCCTCGGCCACGGCCGCGCTCGCCTGGCCGTCGATCGCGCCGAATGCCTGCCGCGCGACGACCTGTTGCTGGGCGAGCGCGTTCAGGCGCGTGCCGACGTCGCCGAGCGCCTGCTTCACCGCTTCGAGATGCGCGGGCACGTCGGCGATGTCCTGTTCCGCGACCTCCGCCTCGACGGCCGCCTGGGACAATCCGTCGCCATCGCGCACCAGCGCCTCCTTCGCGGCATCGACGGCCTGCCGAAGCTGGCGCTGCCGATCCGATCGCTCGGCCAGCGGCAGCGCCGCGTCGATCGACGCGACGCCGGCCAGTTGCAGCAACGGCTGAATGCGCGCATCCGCACCCGCCACCGCGGCGGCCGCATCGGCGACCTTGCCGTCGGCCTGCCGCACCGCCTCGTCGGCACGATCGATCGCACGCGCGGTTTCCCGTGCGGCCGCCACGCGCATCGTCAACCGGCGCGCAACGTCCAGCCAGTCGCCGCTCGCCAGCCATGCGGGCTCGAGCGCTTCAGCGAGTCGACGTGCGCCGGCCTCGAGCGCAGCCAGCTCCGCACGGATCGCGGCCATCCGGTTGCGCGGCGCATCGGCGCCGGCCAGTTCGGCCGTCACCGTATTGGCGAGCCCGAGCGCCCCTTCCGCGGCAGCCAGCGTCACCGCATTCGCTGACAGCTTCGCGTCGGCGAGCGCATCGCGCCATTGTGCTTGCCACGCATCGTAGGCCGCCTGGGCCTGGCCGGCGCGTGAACGGGCCGTCGCGCATCCGCGTTCGGCTTCGCGCGCGCGGTCCTCCAGGCTGTCCTTCTGCGCGAGCGTCTTCTCGGCCGATTGCACGAACGTCTCGGCGATCGCGATGAGCGCCGCCAACCCGTCGGCGTCGCTGCCGCGCGATACCAGACGCAGCGCCGTACGCAACGCAGCTTCCGCGCCGGCCCGCGCTTCGCGGATCGTCTCGAAGTCACGGCGCTGGCGATCAAGCTCGAGTTGCGCGGCAAACACCGTGTCGCGCTTCGCGAGCCAGTCCCCCATCGCCGCCAGCGGCATGCCGGGCACGCCGGCCGTCGTCGCGAGGTCGGACCAGGCGTCGCGATGCGCGGCCAGCTCGCGCTCACGCTCGTCGACGGCCGCCTGTCGGCGCGTCAATACAGCGCGGGCGGACTCGACCTGCTGACGCAGCGATTGCAATGTCGCCGCCGCTTGCGTGGCGCCGAGCTGCGCATCGACGAGTTCGTCGGCGAGGCGAATCGCATCGTCGACAGCCGGCGCACCCGTGGCGAGATCGACCGCGCCGCTGCGGATGTCGCCCCACGCACCGTCGCGGCGTGCACGCGCCGCCAGCACTTCGGCGGTCGTGACGACCTTGTGAGTCTCGGCGAAATGCTTCTCTTGCAGTTCGAGCCGCTCGAATTCCTCCTGCGCGGCGTCGCGCGCATCGCGTGCGGCGGCCGCCGCGCTCGCGCGCTCGCTTGCTTCGTTGAGCAGCGCGCCGAGCCGCGCCGCCGACGGCACATCGAGCACCCGCAGCGCGTCGACCGGCTTGCGCCACTGGCCGAGCGCATCGAGCGCATCGGCGAGCGCGCGCTCCGCGGCGGCGATGTCGCGTTCGAGCGCCTGTTCGCGCTGGCCGCTGCTGCGAAAACCCTGCGCGTCGGCAAGCGCCGCGCGAAGCACTTCCGGCACATCGACCGTGGACAGACGCGCCAGTTGTTCCTGCGCGTGCGCGAGTTCCTGCGTGCGCTCGTCGAGCGATTCGCGCGCGCCGGCCAGCGCCTGATGCAGCGCGCCGTGATCGCGCAACAGGTTCGCGACCGTCTTCAGCGACAGCGCGGTCGGCAGTGCCGCGCGCAGCGACGCCTCGTCGGTCGGCCAGCCGAGCTGAGCCGCGGCGGAACCGGCGGCGGACAGATGCCGCTCGACGTCCGCGCCGAGCAACAGCAGATTCTGTGCGTGATTCATGCAGGCGCCGCGCAACTGGTCGAGTGCTTCGATGTCGCCTTCGAGCGCCAGCGCATCGGCATCCGGATCGATCGCATCGCGCGCCTGCCGTTTCGCGAGCAGATCCGCACGGCGCTCCTCGAGCACCTTCTGTTCGGCCGCGAGATCGCCTTGCGCTTTCAGCAGGTCTGCGTACGCGGTCGGCGGCAATTCGACGACGGCGCCCGGTTCGGCAAGCGCCGCTTCCTTGATCGTCAATTCCTTCAGGTACGGCGCCAGCCGCCGCACGCGCTCGAGCTTCGAGCGCAGCGCTTCAAGACGGCGCTGCTCCGCGCGCGCCTGCTCGATCTCCTGCTCGACCGCGTCGCGCGCTTCCTTGCGATCGACCCAGTCGCGCGTGCGCACCTGGACCGCCTTCAGTTCGCCGACCGCTTCGTTGAACAATGCCTCGGCCTGCGCGAATGCGCTGCCGCTGCGCCGCGGCGCCCACAGCTCGCCCGCGCGCGCGTCGAGTTCCTCGCGCACGGGCCCGAGCGTGCCGACGCCGGCCGCCGATTCGAACAGCACCTGGCCGAGTTTGTCGGACGCGTCGAGTATGCTGCGGCCACCGTCGACCAGCCGACCGTGGTCGAGCCCGAACATCTGCTCGAAGAATTCGCGCGTCGCGCCGTCGAGGATGGCGTTCAGATAGTCGTCCGGCAGCTTGTCGTCGGCGGGTGTGCGCAGCGGGCTGCGCCCGCGGGCGCGATGAAATGCGAGCGCGCCGGCGCCGCTCTCCAGCACGCCGCCGATCCGCAGTTCGGGCGTCGCATGCAGGAAGTCGAGCGGCGTCTGCAGCTTCATCCCGAACAGCAGTTCCGACACGGCCGTCCGGATCGTCGACTTGCCGGCCTCGTTGGGCCCCACGATCACGTGGAAATCCTGGCCGGCCGACGGAAAGCGCAGCGTCTCATCGGTGAACTTGCCGTACTTGATCAGATCGAGCTGGCTGATGCGCATCGCTTATTCCCCCCTCGCCAGCCGCGCGAGCAACGCCGGGCCGACCTGCTCGACCAGCGCCGTGAGTTCGCCGGCGCGCGCCATCGTCAGCAGCGGCACCTCCTCCTTCACGTCGCTGCGCACCTTGCCGATGAACGGCTTCAGGTCGCGCTCCAGCAGCGCGAGAAAATCCGGATCGTGCGCGGCGTCGGCCAGGATCTGCTTGAGATCCTCCAGCGCCTCGAGTTGCTCGCTCTCGCCTTGCGGCTGCTCGGGCGCGGACGTCGCAAGCCGGACCTTCTCCAGCCACAGCCGTTCGTTGCCGATGATGCCGATCTGGTTCAGCACCTCCGCGCGCAGTTGCGGCGCACGCCCGAAAAAGAGGCCGTGCGCGGGCGTACGCCCCGTGACCGTCACGCGCACCGCGCGCGGCACGTGGCCATCGACGTTCAGCAGCGCCTCCAGCGACTGGCCGATCTTTCTCGACAGATCGGCGACCGTGAAGCAGTCGGACGCGTCGACCGACACGGCTTCCCAGCGCAGCACGTCGAGGTACAGACGTTCGATGTGCGTGCGCCCCTGCTCGATCGTCACGAGCACCGCGCCGCGCCGCCCCGTCTCGCGGATATGGCGGCCCTGCAGGTTGCCGGGAAACACGACGGTCGACGGCCCCGACCATTGCTGGAACTCGTGCACGTGGCCGAGCGCCCAGTAGTCGTAGCCTTTCGCGTGCAGCTCCGCCAGCGTGCACGGCGCATAGTTCGCATGCGCCGCATAGCCTTCGAGCGCGGTGTGCAGCACGCCGATGTTGTAGTGACCCGGCACCGGGTCCGGATAGCCGATCGCGAGATTGTCGACGACGGCCTTGTCCTTGAAGCTCTGCCCGTGCAGCGCCACGTCGAATTCCGGCAGCCGGTGGGTTTCCGGCTTGCGGTGGCCGAACACGGTGACGTTGTCGGGCAACGTAAGCTTCTTCGTCATCTCGCTTTCGGCATCGTGATTGCCGCCGAGCACGAATGCACGAATGCCGGCCTTGCGCAGGCGGCCCATTTGCTGGCCGAAGAAAATGCCGGTGTTGTGGTCCTTCCAGTCGCCGTCATACAGGTCGCCGGCGATCACGAGGAACGCAACCTCCTCTTCGATCGCACGATCCACGAGTTGCCGCAGCGCCTCGCGCGACGCGTTGCGCAACTGCGCGGCCGGCGCGTCGGGATACGCGCTCAGGCCGTGCAACGGACTGTCAAGGTGAATGTCTGCCGCGTGGATGAACTTCACGAAGATTCCTCTGTTTCATGACGAAGGGGCGATGTCGACCGGCATCGTGCGCGATCGAACGCCGGGCACGGCCGCCCGTCGCCAGCGGGTCGGGATGGTACCTGAAAGCGGGTGCCGGCCCGGCACGCCGACGACGGCGATGTTCGTCGCGCCGCGTCACTCGCCGCGCGGGCACACGGGCGGCAGTGCAAAGCTATTGTCGTTGCCCGGGAACGGCTTCGCGTGGCGACGCAGCGCGTCGTCGTCGCTTTCCTTCCGCGCGAACAATGCGACGCCGATCACACCGACGTTCGCCGTCTCGCCGTACTTCGAATTCGTGATGCCTCGGCATGTTACCCGACCACGCCGGGAGGGCCGATGACCGGGAGCCCCGCTATTTAAGCATGGCGTGCGGGCAATGGGCAGAGCGTACACGGACCGCCGGTTCGGTCCACGGCATACATTTACGGTCACGATGCGCGGCGCATCAATAAAAAAGCCCGGCCCGCATCGAAGCGGGCCGGGCCTGTGCGGGAAGCAGATCGCTTACAGCGCGCCGCCTTGTGCCGACGCCGAACCCTTCACGCCGACCGATGCGCCGCCTTGCACCGAGTTCGTCGCGCCGTCGAGCACTTCGCCGGCCTTCGCCTTCGCGCCGCCGGCGACATCGCCCGCCGTCGACACCGCGCCTTGTGCATGGCTCTTCGCCGAACTCGCGACGTGCTTCACGTGCGACTTCGTCGCGTGCGTGGCCGATACCGCCGCATCCTTCGCCGAACCGGCCGCCGAGCCGACTGCCTGCGTCGCGCCACCGACCGCACCACCGACCGTGTTGCCGGCCGCCGAGCCGACGCTACCGACCGTCTTGCCCACGCCGTTCAGCGCACCGCCGACGACGTTGCCTGCGCCCGCACCCGAGCCCGAGCCCGCGGCATTGGCGCCCGCGCCAGCCTGCACGCCCACGCCGCCGCCGAGCAGCGGCGTCTGGACTTGTGCGCCGACGCCGGCGGAACCCTCAGCGCCCGTCTGGGCCGTTTGTGCGAAAGCCGCCGATGCGATTGCCGTCAGCGCGGCGCCAAGCAGAATCGTGCGAATCTTGTTCATGGTCATTCTCCCCAAAGACGTTGTTGCTGCGGGCCGCGTTCCGCGGCTGGTCGCATGCCTCACCGCGACGTGCGGCAGGTGGAGCTAATGTAGCGGCGCCGACGCCCAAAACCGTCGAATTGCGGGGACTGTTACTTCAGTTGCAAATGCTGACGATTGACTCACATTGTTTGACAAACATCGAAATCGGCCCGTGATTGGCGCCGTCCGATGGCATGCATCGGTGCACCGGGCACAACGCGCCGGCTAGCAGGGAAAGCGGCCATTCCTGTAGGTATCCCAAAGAATCTCGGTCGGCCAGCCGTCGGTGCGGCCCGATGAACGGCTTCGCGCGATCAGCTCGATGTCGTCGGATACGCACGCCGCGATGTCGGCATTCCCCGATGCGCGGAACGCCAGCCTGAACGCCTTTTCCCTGAGCGCGTCCACCGCCTGCTTGTCGAGCGGGGCGCCCGGTTCGCCGTCGACTTCGTCGAACGCCGCCATCCAGCGCGCGTCGAACGGCTCCGCGTCGCGGCTGGCCAGCGCGCGATCGCAATCGAGGTCGCCGAGGAAATCGAAAAAACCCGGGGCCGACAGGACGGCGTCCATTTCAAGCAGATGCGCGTTCGTCACGGCGGCCCCTTGCCACGATGCGTGGTTGTTCTGTTCATCGATCGTTGCCGCCATGCGCCGCTTTCACGTTAGGCATCGGCGACGCGCGGCCCCGTATCCGCCGCGACCGGCAGACGGGAGCCGCACGCCATGCACCGCTACCGCCGGCTTACGGCTTGAACGTGTCGCCGAGCACGACGCCTTCGCGACGCGGATCGGTACCACCTTGCAGCGCGGGCGACTGTCCGACCGTCACGCGCATCACGGTGTTGACGCCGCTCGCCTGCGCGGATGTCGATACCTTGTGCCCGAGCGCGACGAGGCCCGCGATCAGCGGATCGTTCGCGCCGTTGTTCGTCGCATTGATGTTCGGATGCTCGCCGCCGATGTTGGTCGTCGGGCTGTTGCTCGCGCCGAAGTCGACGAGGCCCGCGGACTGCTGCGCATCGAGCCCCCAGTCGAGCGCGCCGACGAGCGTCTTCACCACGTACTGCGGAATCGTGCCGCCGCCCGGCGAACCGGTAGCCATCACGAAATCGCCGCGCGAGCCGTCCGCGGCGGTGCCGAACACGATCGTCGGCGCCATCGAGCTGCGCGGCCGCTTGCCCGGCTGCACGCGGTTCGCCACCGGATTGCCCGCACTGTCGAGCGGGTTCGCCGAGAAATCGGTCAGCTGGTTGTTCAGCAGGAAGCCGTTGGTCATGTGGAACGAGCCCATGCTCGACTCGACGGTCGTCGTCGCGCTCAGCACGCTGCCGTCCGCGTCGACGATCGTGAAATGGTTCGTGCCGTGTTCGATCAGCGTCGCGTCGACGCCCAGCGGCACTGCGCCGAAATTGCCCGGCTGCGCGGTGCCCATGCTGTGGTTCGTGTCGATCAATGCGGCACGCGACTTCAGGTACGGCTTGTTCAGCAGCGTGTCCCACGTGCCGCCCGGCAGCGGCACGAAATCGGTATCGGCCACGTACTTGTCGCGATCGGCATACGCGAGCCGCTCGGCTTCGGTGATCAGGTGCACGCCGGCGACGGTCGGCTTGCCGCCTTCGAGATCGATCGCCGTCGGCTTCAGCGACTTCAGGTCGAAGTTCTCGAGAATGCCGAGCGCCGACGCGACCGCGATACCGCCCGACGACGGCGGCGGCATCCCGCATACCCAGTAGCTGCGATAGGTCGTGCACACGGGGGCGCGACGCTTCGCCTGGTACGCGGCCAGATCGGCGACGGTCGTCTTGCCGGGCGTGATCGTGGAGCCGTCGGCGCCCAGCGTCGTCGCGATCTTCGCGACGATGTCCTGCGCGATCTGCCCCGTGTACAGCGCGTTCGCGCCGGACTGCGCCATCAGCGTCAGCGTGTGCGCGTAAGCCGGGTTCTTCAGCACGGTGCCGAGCGTTTTCGGCGTGCCGTCCGCCTTCAGGAAATACGCGGCGGCCTCGGGATCGCGCTTCAGGTTCGCGGCGTTCAACGCGATCGCATCGGCCAGCCGGCCGCCGATCGGGAAGCCGTTGTTCGCGAGCGTGATCGCGTCGCCGAACAGCCCCTGCCACGGCAGCTTGCCGTGATCCTGCTGCAACGCCTCGATGAGCCTCGGTACGCCGATCGTGCCGATCGAACGGCCGCTTGCACGCGCGTTCGGTTGCGGCGCCGACCGGTCGTTCTGGTCGTCGACATAGCGCAGGTAGTTCTCGGTAGCCGCCGCCGGCGCCGTTTCCCGTCCGTCGTACGCCTGCAGCGTCCTGGCGCGCGCATCGTAGTAGAGCAGCACGCCGCCCGAGCCGAGGCCGGTCGCCTCGGGCACCGTCAGGCCGAGCACGGCCTGCACGGCGACCGCCGCATCGGCGGCCGTGCCGCCGCGCTTGAGCACCGCGCAACCGGCCGCGCTTGCATACGCGTTCGAGGTGGCCACGAGGTACCGCTTCGCGTAGACCGGCTTCATGCCGGTGCGGTAGCCCGACGAGGCTTCCGGCAGCGACGGATCGCCGGGCTGGTTCGAGCCCACGACGACCGTCGAGCCGCTGCTGTCGATCGCGAGGCAGCTCGTGTCGGGCGCGGGCGGCGACGTGGCGCCCGCGTTGCTTTCGATTTCGTCACTGCCGCACGCCGTCATCAGGGCGGCGGCGACCAGTGCGGACACGTACGGGAAAAGCGCGGTTCTGTTCATGGTCTCTCGGGATTCTCGTAGGTCGTTGCGCGTTCGTCACACTGACGGCGCCGCCCCTCGGCGGGCGGACAACGCGTTCGATAGTCCCATGACCGGATTTTTTTCCGCAATAAGGAATTGATGCGAGGTGAGCGGCGCATCGCGCGGCGCAGCAAGCCGGGCTGGCTTGACGGTGCCGGCGGTTATGCCGCCGGTCTCCGTGCCAATCCGCACGACACCTTTTGACACCATCGTCCGGGCCGGCATTCGGGCTACCGATTCGCTATCGGGACTTCAGACATGGTGGGTGAAACGGGCGATGCGAACGAGCCGATCGCCTGGGTGATAGCCGACGCGCGACAGGGCTACACCGTCGCGGCTCGCTGTCGCGCCGACTTCGACGTACGTGCGTGAAAAGTATCTCGAGCCAGCACGCCGGATCACCCCTGTGCGCTCGACGAGGCTCGGACCCGCCAGGTCGCGGCATTCCTGTCAGCGTTGCCGCCGCCATTCGAGGAGGCGGAGGCGGATGCCGTGCGCGACCGCGCGTCATCCGACACCCGCGTCGGATCGAGCTCGCGCAGCACACTCGCACGGCCGCCGTCGTCGCTCGGCAATTCCGGCTGCCCGCGCGCAAAGGCCGGCATGGCCGTCGCCGCGAGCAGCGCGGCGACCACCATCCGGGAACGGAGCTTCGTCACGTTCCCCGGCTTCATTGCGCGCTCGCGGTCGATACGGTCGTTGCCGCGCCGGCCATGGCGGTGCGCTGGTCACCGTGCGCGATCGCGTAGAGCTCGCGGTTGCGCGCGACCGTCGCCGCGCTCGGCGGATAGTCGTAGTTCGAAGTGGGCACGATGCCGTCGCGCTCTGCCTGAACGAGATCGGCGATCACCTCGGCACGGGTCACACCGGACGACGAAGTTTGTGCGAAAGCGGCGACCGGCGTTCCGACGACGACGGCGAGCAGTGCGGCTGCGATCAGTTTGCGATTCATGATGAAACTCCCGAGAACGGTTCAATGAAGACGCATCGTCGATGCGCCGTCGGCGTGACCGCAATCGCGATTCGCCGCCTGACACGTCCATTCTGGCGATCGACCCGTACCCCACGCTGACCGCCAGATGACAACTTTGAAATCCATCGCCCGCGCCCGGATAACAGTTTCGTAATGTTCAGGTCAGCATCGGGTCAACGCCGCGCCAGCAGACTGCATGCTCACCGCATCGAATGCGGCACCCATGCCCTGCTTCGAGGAAAAAATCATGTGGATTGTCCGGCTGGCGCTGCGCAGGCCCTATACCTTCGTCGTACTCGCACTGCTGATCTTCATCGCGGGACCGCTCGCGATCCTGCGCATGCCGACCGACATCTTCCCGAACATCGACATTCCGGTCGTCAGCATCGTCTGGTCGTACAACGGCTTTTCCGCCGAGGACATGGCCAAGCGCATCACGTCCAACTACGAACGCGCGCTGACGTCGGACGTCGACGACATCGAGCACATCGAATCGCAGTCGCTGAACGGCGTGTCGGTCGTGAAGATCTTCTTCCACCCCGGCGCGGACATCAATCGCGCGATCGCGGAAGCCGCGAGCAATTCCGCGTCGATCCTGCGGATCCTGCCGCCCGGCACGCTGCCGCCGAACATCATCACGTACAACGCGTCGACGGTGCCGATCCTGCAACTCGGACTGTCGAGCAACACGCTTGCCGAACAGCAACTGTACGACCTCGGCAACAGCTTCATCCGCACGCAGCTCGCGACCGTGCAAGGCGCGGCGGTACCGCTGCCGTTCGGCGGCAAGATTCGCCAGATCGTCGTCGACCTCGACACGCGCGCGCTGCAGGCGAAGGGGCTCGCGCCCATCGACGTGGTGAACGCGATCAACGCGCAGAACCTGATCCTGCCGGGCGGCACCGCGAAGATCGGCACGCGCGAGTACAACGTGCAGATGAACGGCAGCACGCAGACGGTCGCCGCGCTGAACAACCTGCCCGTGAAGACGATCGACGGCAATGTTGTCTATGTGCACGACGTCGCGCACGTTCGCGACGGCTACGCCCCGCAGACGAACATCGTGCGGGTCGACGGCAAGCGCGCGGCGCTGCTGACCGTCGAGAAGACCGGCAGCGCGTCGACACTGACGATCATCGACCAGGTCAAGGCGATGCTGCCGAAGATCGCGGCCGGCTTGCCGAAAGCGCTGCACATCTCCGCGCTCGGCGATCAGTCGGTGTTCGTGAAGGCGGCGGTCCAGGGCGTCGTGCGTGAAGCGCTGATCGCCGCCTGCCTGACCGCGCTGATGATCCTGCTGTTCCTCGGCAGCTGGCGCGCGACGTTGATCATCGCCGTATCGATTCCGCTGGCGGTGCTCACGTCGCTGCTCGCGCTCGGCGCGCTCGGCCAGACCATCAACATCATGACGCTCGGCGGGCTCGCGCTCGCGGTCGGGATACTCGTCGACGACGCGACCGTCGCGATCGAAAACATCACGCATCATCTCGAACGCGGCGCGCCGCTGGAAGACGCGATTCTGACCGGCTCGGGCGAAATTGCCGTGCCGACCTTCGTGTCGACGCTGTCGATCTGCATCGTGTTCGTGCCGATGTTCATGCTCACGGGCGTCGCGCGCTACCTGTTCGTGCCGTTGGCCGAAGCGGTGATCTTCGCGATGGTCGCGTCGTATTTCTTCTCGCGCACGCTGGTGCCGACGCTCGCCATGGTCCTGATGCGCGCGAAGGGGCAAGGCCGCCCGCCGCGCGGCGTGTTCGCGCGCATCGCACGATTCCAGGCCGCGTTCGAACGTCGCTTCGAGGCGGTCCGGCTGCGCTATCGCGCGCTGCTGTCCGCGGCGATCTCGAATCGCCGCCGTTTCGCGGCCGCGTTTCTGCTTGCGTGCGCCGCATCGACCGGCCTGTTCGCATTCGCCGGCCAGGATTTCTTCCCGTCGGTCGACACCGGCGAGATCCGTCTGCATCTGCGCGCCCCGACCGGTACGCGGATCGAGGAAACCGCGCGCCTCACCGACGAAGTGGAAGCGCGCATCCGGACCGTGATTCCGGCGAACCAGTTGGCCGGCATGCTCGACAACATCGGCGTGCCGGTGAGCGGGATCAACCTCACGTACGACTCGTCCGACCCGATCGGCACCGAGGATGCGGACGTGAACATCACGCTGAAGCCGAACCACGCGCCGACGGCAGCGTATGTCGCGAAGCTGCGCAACCTGCTCGCCCAATCATTCCCGGGCGTGACGTTCGCGTTCCTGCCGGCCGACATCGTCAGCCAGATTCTCAACTTCGGACTGCCCGCGCCGGTCGACATCCAGATCGTCGGCAACAAGCTGGACCAGAACCGCGCGGTGGCGAATGCGCTGCTTGCCAGGCTGCGCGGCGTGCGCGGCCTCGTCGATACGCGCATCCAGCAGCCCGGCGACGAGCCGGCGATCAACGTCGACGTGGACCGCACGAAGGCGATTCAGGCCGGCCTCGAACAACGCGACGTCGCGCAGAACCTGCTGATCGCGCTGTCGGGCAGTTCGCAGACGACGCCGAACTTCTGGCTCGATCCGCGCAACGGCGTCAGCTACCCGTTGATCGTGCAGGCCCCGCAGTATTCGGTCGACTCGCTGCAGTCGCTGGCGAACATACCGCTGCCGACGGGTGCCGCGCGCCCGCCGCAGACGCCCGCCGGCGGTCCGGCCGCAGGCGCGCCCGCCCAGAACCTGCTCGGCGCATTGGGTGCATTCTCGCGCGCGACGCAGCAGGCCGTGGTGTCGCATTACAACGTGCAGCCCGTGCTCGACATCTTCGCGTCGGTGCAGGGGCGCGATCTGGGTGGCGTCACGGCCGACGTGACGAAGCTCGTCGACGATGCGCGCGCGCAACTGCCGCCCGGTTCGTCGATCGTGCTGCGCGGCCAGGTACAGGCGATGCACGAATCGTTTACCGGGCTGCTCGGCGGGCTCGCGATCGCGATCGCGCTCGTCTACTTGCTGATGGTCGTCAACTTCCAGTCGTGGCTGGACCCGCTCGTGATCGTCGGCGGCCTGCCCGCGTCGCTCGCCGGCATCGCGTGGATGCTGTTCGTCACGCGCACCACGCTGTCGGTGCCCGCGCTGACCGGCACGATCCTGTGCATCGGCATCGCGACCGCGAACAGCATCCTCGTCGTCAACGCGGCGCGCGAGCTGATCGCGAGCGGCGCATCACCGTGGCAGGCCGCGCTCGAGGCCGGATTCAGCCGCTTCCGTCCGGTCGTGATGACCGCGCTCGCGATGCTGATCGGCATGCTGCCGATGGCGCTCGGCCTCGGCGACGGCGGCGAACAAAATGCCCCGCTCGGCCGTGCCGTGATCGGCGGGCTGGCGTTCGGCACGCTGTCGACTCTGCTGTTCGTACCTGTGCTGTTCGGCTTCATCCACGCGTGGCTCGACCGACGCCGCGAAGCGGCCGACGCCCGCCCCGCGCAGGACATGCCGGTGGTGCGCTGATCAAGAACGCATCCCGATTCCCTACGACTCGCCCGACATCGAGCTCATCATGAACGACACGACCGAACCTCTCGCCCCGCCGCCGGCTGCCGAACCGGAAACGATGCAACCTGCCGCGCGCGGCGCAGCGCCGGAAACGCCGCCGCCCCGGCGCGGGCGCAAGCTGGCCGTTCCGCTTGCCGCGATCGCCGTCGCCGCCGCACTGCTCGCGATCGGCATCGTGCCGCGCATCGACGCGCGCGCCGCGCAGCGCCACCAGGTGGCGGCACAGCAGGCGCTGCCTGTGACCGTGCTCCAGCCCGGCGCCGCACCGGCCGACCAGACGCTCACGCTGCCGGGTGCCGTGACGCCGTATGCGGAAGCGTCGATCTACGCGCGCACGAGCGGCTACATCGCCCACTGGAGCGCGGACATCGGCACGCATGTGAAGGCCGGGCAAACGCTCGCGCAGATCACGGCGCCCGACCTCGACGCGCAGTTGCGCCAGGCGCGCGCGGACGCAGCGACCGCGCAAGCGAACTACGACTATGCGAAATCGACCGCGCTGCGCTGGCAGGACATGCTGAAGACGCAATCGGTGTCGCAGCAGGACACCGACACGAAGGTGGCCGACATGAACGCGAAGCGCGCGATGCTCTCGTCCGCGCAGGCCAATGCCGCCCATCTGAACGAGCTCGTGTCGTTCGAATCCGTGACCGCGCCGTTCGACGGCGTGATTACCGCGCGCAACGTCGACGTCGGCACGCTCGTCACGGCGGGCGGCACGCCGGGCAGCCCCGGGCTGTCGGGCGAGCTGTTCCATCTGGAGCAGACCGACACGCTGCGCGTGTTCGTCGACGTGCCGCAGGACAGCGCGGCCGGCGTCTCCACCGGCACGGCCGTCTACCTGACCACGCAGCAGTATCCGGGGCGACGCTTCGCCGCGCACGTCGCCCGCAGCGCGGGCGCGATCGACCCGGTCACGCGCACGCTGCGTGTCGAGATCGACGTCGACAATCGCGATGGCGCGTTGCTGCCCGGCGCGTATGCACAGGCGCACCTGCTCGTGCCGAGCGCGGCGCCCGCGTTCGAGCTGCCGGTCAGTGCACTGCTGTACCGGTCGAACGGCGTGACGGTTGCAACGGTCGACACGAATGGACGCACGGCGCTGAAGACCGTGCAGATCGGGCGAGATTTCGGCACGCATGTCGAGATCGTCGCGGGGCTCGGCGCGACCGATCGGGTGATCGACAACCCGGGCGATTCGATCGCAAACGGCGAAACCGTGAAGATCGTGTCGGTCGAGCACGGCGCGGTGCCGGCCACTTCGCCGGCCGCGCAACCGGCCACGGCAAGCGGTGCACCGTCAGCGCCACGCGCGGCGACGTCCATGCCCGCCTCCGCGCCCGTTGCGCCTGCCTCGAACGCCCGGACCTGACCCGCCATGCCTACCTGCGAGATTCCCGCCATGCGCCTTCCTCACCCGCTCCCGTTCGCCCGCCGCGTCGTCGCGCTCGGCGTTGTCACCGCGTTGGCCGCTTGCTCGACGCTGCCGCCCTATTCGCCGCCGACCGTCGCGGTGCCCACGCACTATGCCGGCGCGCCGGCCGCGCAACCGGGCTGGCAAGTCGCGGCGCCGGCCGATGCCGCGTCGCGCGGCGCGTGGTGGACCGTGTTCAACGATGCGGATCTGAACGCGCTCGAAGCGCGCGTCGACGTGTCGAACCAGACCGTGAAGAAAGCCGTTGCCGACCTCGAGCAAGCGCGCGCGACGGTCGACTACCAGCATGCGGGGTTTCTGCCGACCGTGACGGCGGGCGTGGCGCAAAGCCGTTCACGCATATCGCAGAACAAGCTGGGTTCGTCACTCGCCGGCAAGACGACACCCGACCATCAGGTCGGCGTCGCGGCAAGCTGGGAACCCGACGTGTTCGGCCGCGTGCGCGATGCGGTGGCAGGTGCGCAGGCGAACGCGGACGCGAGTGCGGCCGATCTGCAAGCCGTCAAACTGTCGGTCACGGCCGAACTCGCGACCGACTATTTCGCGCTGCGCTCGCTCGACACGCAAAAGCAGCTACTCGACGACTCGGTGCGGGCCTATGCGGATGCGCTGAAGCTGCTGCAACAGCAGCTCGCGGCCGGCGCGATCGATGCGTCCGCCGTCGCACAAGCCGAAACGCAACTGGAAGCGACGCGCACGCAGGACACCGACATCGACGCGTCGCGTGCGCAGCTCCAGCATGCGATCGCGACGCTCGTCGGCGAAAGCGCATCGACGTTCGCCTTGCCGCCGCGCGTTCAAGCGTTCGACGTGCCGGCCATTCCGGCCGGCGTGCCGTCGCAACTGCTCGAACGACGGCCTGACATCGCCGCTGCCGAGCGTCGCGTCGCGGCCGCGAACGCACAGATCGGCGAAGCGCGCGCCGCGTTCTTCCCCGACCTCGTGCTGTCGGCGAGCGCGGGGCTCGAAAGCGGGTTCTTCATGCCGTGGCTGACAGCGCCAAGCCTGTTCTGGTCGCTCGGCCCGCAACTCGTCGGCACGCTGTTCGACGGCGGCCGGCGCAGCGCGACGTTGCGCGGCGAGCACGCGCAGTACGATGGCGAGGTCGCCGACTATCGGCAGACCGTGTTGGGCGCATTCCAGCAGGTGGAGGATCAACTGTCCGCGCTCGATGCGCTCGCATCTGAAGCCGCCAGTCAACAGCGCGCGACCGACGCGGCCGACCTGTCGCTGCGGCTGACGACGAATCGCTTCAACGCTGGCGCCGTCAGCTATCTGGACGTGGTGACCGCGCAGACGATCGCGCTGACCAATCGGCGCCTGGCCGACCAGATCGCCGCGCGCCGGATGGAAGCTGCGGTCGGATTGCTGAAGGCGCTGGGCGGCGGCTGGCACGCGGGCTCGGACATCACCGCTTCCGCCGCCGGATCGGGCACGGCGATCAAGACGCAGGATTCCTGATGAAGATGAGGATGAACCGCGTGCCCGCCGCGTCGCTTTCGACGCGCGCGGTGCCGCCGTGGAGCTCCATCACCGAACGCACGATCGCGAGCCCGAGCCCGGCCGTGCCGCCCGGCACGCCGCCGCTGCGCGCGGGGTCGCCGCGCACGAACCGGTCGAAGATGCGCGGCAGCAGCGCGGGATCGATCGGCTCGCCCGGATTCTCGACGACGACGCGTACCGCGTCCGCCGTTTCGTCGACGCTCAGCGCGATGACGCCGCCCGCAGGCGTATAGCGCAGCGCGTTCGCGAGCAGGTTGCCGACCGCGCGGCGAAACAGTTCGACATCGGCAGTCAGCTGGCCGTGCCCTTCCACACGCAGCGTCGAACCCGCTTCATCGGCGAGCCCTTCGAAGTATTCGGCGATGCGCGTCAGCTCGTCATGCACGTCAAATGCGCGCTGCCGCGTCACGAACGTCGGGTGTTCGGCGCGCGCGAGAAACAGCACGTTCTCGATCATTCGCGCGAGACGGTCGTATTCCTCGAGATTCGATTCGAGCAACGCCTGATATTCGCCGGGCGAACGCGGCCTCGCAAGCGCCACCTCGGTCGCGCCGCGCATGTTGTTCAGCGGCGTGCGCAGGTCGTGCGCGAGATCGGCGCTGAATTGCGACAGATGTCCGAAAGCTTGCTGCAGCCGGCCGAGCATCGCGTTCTGCGCATCGACGAGCGCGCGCAGTTCGCGCGGCGCGCGCGCGGCGTCGAGCCGCGCGTCGAGCTTGTCGACGGTGATCCGGCCGGTGTTCGCGACGATCTCGCGCAGCGGTGCGAGCGCCGTGCGGATCAGCCAGTAGCTGAGCAGCATCGCGCACAGCGCGCCGAGCCCGCCGGCGAGCTTCAGCTTGTCGCGATAGCCGTCGAGCAGTTCGGCGCGATCGCTCATGTCGCGCGCGATCGCGATGCGGATCTGCGTACCGTCGCGCAGCATCGCGCCGGCCACGACACCGCGCACGGACGTGCCGCCGTCGGCGCGCCATGTCGCGATCCGGTCGACCGTGATCCGTTCGGCCGCCGGCACCGGCGTCGCGTGGGGCGGAAACAGCTCGGCATCGGGCAACGCAGGCGGTGCGGGCGACGCCGTGCCAGACGCAGCCGGCGGCAGATCCTCGCGTTCGTTCCGCTTGACGTTGTGCCGCGCGAGCACGTTGCCCCGCTCGTCGACCACGGCCATCGACAATGCCGTGTTGCCGAGCACCTGGCTCGTCAGCCGGTCCGCGTGCGCGCGCACGGCGTCGAGCGAATCGAGTTCGCCCGCGAGCCGGCGCGTGTGTCGTGCGGCAAGCACGATGTCCAGATCGTCCTGCGTCCTCACCTGCCGCTCGAGGCCGGTATACACGTACGTGCCGACGAGCGCGAAGACCGCGAGCATCGTCGCCCCGAACGCGAGCGCGAGCGTCGCGCCAAGCGATCGACCGAGCGTCATGCACCGTCCTTCGGTTCGAGCACGTAGCCTACGCCGCGCACCGTATGGATCAGCTTGACCGGAAACGCATCGTCGATCTTCGCGCGCAGTCGCCGGATGGCGACTTCGACGACGTTGGTGTCGCTATCGAAGTTCATGTCCCAGACATACGACGCGATCTGCGTGCGGCTCAACACCTCGCCTTGCCGACGCGCGAGCAGCTGCAATAGCGAGAACTCGCGTGGCGTCAGGTCGATCCGCACCGTGCCGCGCTTCACGCGGCGGCGCACGACGTCGATTTCCAGGTCGCCGACCACGATGCGCTCGGTCTCGCGTGGTGGCCCGCGGCGCGCCAGCGTGCGGATGCGCGCGAGCAGTTCGACGAATGCGAACGGCTTCACGAGGTAATCGTCGGCGCCCAGTTCGAGGCCATGCACGCGGTCCTGCACATCGTCGCGCGCGGTCAGGAACAGCACGGGCGTCGTGTGGGTGTCGCGCAGGCGCTTGAGCACGCCCCACCCGTCGAGCACGGGCAGCATCACGTCGAGCACGATCACGTCGTAGTTCTCTTCCTGCGCGAGCATCAAGCCTTCCGCGCCGTCCTTCGCGAGATCGATGCTGAAGCCGGATTCCTCGAGGCCCTTCTTCAAGTACGCGGCCGTCTTCGGTTCGTCTTCGACTATCAGGATGCGCATGCTCGGCTCCATCGCATTCGGTTGGAATATGCGGCGATGTTACCGGGAAACCGGCGCGCGAAAGGCTTCGCCGACCGGCGGCATGGCTCGATTACGAAAATGTAATCGGAAGGTCAGCGTGTTGACTGTCGCGGCATTGCGCACGTCGTGACGACGCGGCGGCGATTTGTCATGCCGCGGCCTGGCAACAATGAGCCGCTCGCGCGCTTCCAGCGTAAACGGCTGCTCGTCGGATGGCGGTCGATCTTGGTGGACGCACCCGCCTCGGCGCTGCCGTTTCGTGCACCACGTGGCGGCGGCGCAATGAACGACATGTTCCTGCCGCTTCACGTGCGCGGTGCGCGACGCACCCTATTCGCTCTTGTTCGACTGGACCAGCCGCAGAATCCGGCTGTCGTACGGCGACTGCATGATTTCCGCAATGCGGACGTCGGATGCGGCCGGGTGCAGCGGATTCAACAGGAAGTTGTGCGCGTGCGGCACGACAACGCTCGGTACGCGCAGCAGTGCGCTCGGCTGCGTGTGCAGCCACTCGGTGCCGGCGCTGCGGGTCCAGTCGACGTTCTCCCGCCAGTCGGCCGGCGCATCGCCTTCCGCGATCTCGGCAACGTCCACCGATTCGGACACCTCGATGCGCAGCAACTGGTATCCGCTCGGCAATTGCGCGACAGTGGCCATTTCGAAGTGGACGAGCGTCTCGAGCAGCGCGAGCGCCGGATGCTCGGCGAGATAGACGACGGGCTGCCCGGCAAAGTGCCAGCGCCCGCCGGCCCGCAAGCCGCCGATGCCTTTCAGATCGGCGTAATTGCTGATCCGCCACAGCGTCGTCAAGCGAAATACCCTTCGTCGATCTGCGTGAGCGCCTCTTCGACGAGTCGCGCGCCGTGCTCGGTGCTCGACATGTCGAGCGACGTGCGGCCGCCGAAGCGCTGGAGCCCGTGGCGCAGCCAGGCCATCGCCTTGTCCTGGTCGCCGAACGTGGCCGTCGCCTGCGCGACGATGCGTGCAAGCCGGATCGCCTTGTCGGATTCCTCCGGCGACAGGCGCTCGTGCGCCTGGCGGCGATGGCTCAACGTGCGCCGCGGGATGATGAAGGCGAGTTCGTCCGACTTCAGGCCGCGCTCCGACAGCCGATCAATCACCGCAACGTCGACGCGCGCGCTCGCCAGCTCGGCGAGATCGGCGCCCGAGCGCACGCGAATCGCGAGCAGTTGCTCGAGTATCGTGAATTCGGCCTGGCGCGGGTGCGCGACGCCCGAAGGGTGAAACGCGATCGTGCTCATGATGCTTCTCCGGCAATTTGCCCAATCATTATAGGCGTTTTGCCGAAGGCGGGCGGGTTCTTGTCGTTCCCGGTTCGATCGCGCGTCGTCGCGGGCGGCCCGTTTCGGCCCCATTACCCGTGGTCGCGGGGCGCGCATTCGACGGTTTGCGCAGGAGCTGAGGCAGTGAAATTCAGGATATGAAGGCCTGTGCCAACGTCATGTGGTTGTCACGTAACAACTTTTCTAAGGAATAGCGAGCGACAGGCGCGACATGCGCCGTTGAGCGCACCCTCCCTCCCGCGCCCCCGCCCGGCGCCCGTCCCGATCAGCCCGCCCACGCCGACGATCGGATCACGCTGCAGAAATTGCCTGCATGGAAATGCGGATCCTTGTCGGCCAGCACATCGGCCTTCACGTTGCCGAACGTCGTGTCCGGCTTGTGCCGGATGCCGTCGTAGAACGTCTGGATGATGTCTTCCTTGAAACGCGGCGTGCGCGGATGCGCGCGGACGACGGCGTCTCGTTCGACGTCGTTGTACTCCTGATACGCGAGGCCCAGCACGTCCATCTCGACCCCTGCGGTAACGAGTGCGACGACCGGATGCATATGCTTCGGAATGCCCGGCGTGGTGTGCAGCGCGATCGCTGTCCACACGATGTCGATGTCCTGCTGCGAAATGCCCTTGCTGTTCAGAAAATCGCGGGCGGCATTGGCGCCGTCCACTTCGAATCGTTCGCACGCGCTGCTGTGCCGATGCGTGAGCCCCATGTCATGAAACATGCAGCCGCAATAGAGCAGTTCGGGATCGTAGCGGAGCCCGCGACGCTGCCCCGCGAGCGCGGCGAAGTAGTAGACGCGGCTGGAATGATGAAACAGCAACTCGGACTCGGTATCGCGTACGAGCTCGGTGATCTCGCGAGCGAGTTGGCTATCGGGAACGGTGATGCCGGCGACGTTCACAGTCATGATCGACCTCCATTGAAGACAGCACTCATTTTCGGGAGGCCCGGGTTTGGCATCAATCGTCGTATTACGCCAAATCCTGCCATTTCACTCGATCGACGGCCATCGCTGCCGCAACGCTCGAATCGAGCCCGCGAAGTGCACCGATGCCCCGCTCGTCGCCTTGCATCGCGCGTCTATACTGCTACGCGTCACGTTCGACACATCGATACAACACGCAACCGAACATGCCGAAGGTCGTGGGAATTTTCGCGGTACCGGGCGTACAACTGCTCGACGTCTCCGCGCCGCTCGACGTATTCGCCCAGGCCAACGTCGAATGCGGCAAGCCGTTCTATACGCTGCGGATCATCGCGAGCGAGTCGGGGCCGATCCGCACGTCATCGGGCGCGCAATTGCTGGCCGACTGGATCGCTCCCGACATTCCCGATCGCCTCGACACGCTGCTCGTTGCCGGTGCGCCGCATGCCGCCGGAGTCGCGCTGCGAACCGACGTCCTCGCATGGCTGCGCTCGGCCGCCGTGCAAAGCAAGCGGTATGGCTCGATCTGCACCGGCGCCTTCATCCTCGCGGCGACCGGCCTGCTGAAAGGACGACGCCTGACGACGCACTGGGCCGCCGCCGACGCGCTCGCCGATGCGTATCCTTCGCTCACGGTCGAAGCGGACGCGCTGTACGTACGCGACGGCAAGCTGCGCACCGGAGCAGGCGTCACGGCCGGGCTCGATCTCGCGCTCGCGCTGGTCGAGGAAGATCTCGGCCGGGAAATCGCGCGGCGCGTCGCCGCGCAACTGGTCATGTTCTTCAAGCGCCCGGGCGGGCAGCTTCAGTTCAGCCGCAGCGGCGAGGCACGGCCGGCCGGGCGCTCCGTGCTGCAGGAAGTCCAGCGCTGGATCGCCAGTCATCCTGAACTCGAACATTCGGTGGCGGCACTCGCGAAGCATGCGGGCATGAGCCCGCGCCACTTCGCGCGGCTCTTTCGCACGGAGGTCGGCATGACACCGGCCGCGTGGGTCGAAGCGACCCGCATCTCCGCGGCCCGGCAACTGCTCGAAAACGGACATGACACGCCGAAGCAGGTCGCCGCGAAATGCGGCTTCGCGACTGTCGATACGCTCAGACGGGCGTTCGCGAAGCATGTCGGGATCACGCCTGCCGAATACCGGAAACGACAGTCGGTCATCGACGAGTGAGTGACGCGGTATGCGCGACGATGCGGCGTTGATACTCGCGTCGGTGCGTGAGAAGGCGGAGTCGGTCGGGATCGCACAGCGATGGGCAAACGCACTTCCCTGCCCGCAAACAATGCTTCGTTATCCGATTTAATTGATCCTTCGACCGACCGAGCTCGGCGTGCGGTTGCAATACACCTCTGTCCCGGATCGCGCCAGTTCCTGGTTCAGCACCGCCAATCGCACCCGCGAATGCACTCCGGCACGTCAACAATCATCAGACAAAATCCGACTTTCCCCGCGAATCGTTTACCCAGTTGCAATAATTATTCGCTGGAACGCCTATTTCCGACCGGTATCGCGATCGCTACGATGCAATCAACCGCTGAACGCAACAAGCGAAGCGCGAAATCTACGAAAACCGGAGGTCACCATGAAGTCGTTCATCTACGCAGTCGCCGCTGCCACCGCCCTTACCGCATCCGTTGGCGCATTCGCCCAGTCGAACCCGTCGGGCGAACTGACGCGCGCCCAGGTCCGCGCGGAACTCGTGCAGCTCGAGCAAGCCGGTTACAAGCCGGAAGCGTCCGACGCCAACTATCCGAATGCGCTGCAAACCGCGCAGGCACGCGTGACGAACAGCGACGCAACGGGTTACGGCGCACAAGCCGCCGCCGGCGTGCGTACCGGCCGCGCGATCGCGGTCAAGCAAACCGCTCGCGACTCGGTCTATTTCGGTCAGTAAGACCGACGCACGCGGCGCGTACCTCGATACGCGCGCTGCCAACGCAACACCCCGCTCCCGTTCATCGGGGCGGGGTGTTTCGTTTTCGGCGCCTCCGACCTCCGCGCTGCACGACGCACGATCGATGCGCCAGCGCGGCTCGGCCGCTGCCCCGAACCATTCACGCAGACGGCCGGCGTTTGCGCATAGAATGGCCGCGTGGTCGGCGCCGGCCGAAGCGAACGCGAGCGAAACCTCGAGTCACCGGGCAGACGCACTCGCTGGCCGACCCGATGCCGCACTCATCGCATTTTTCGAAAAGGAGCGGTTTCATGTCTCAAACATCCGGTTCCATGATCACGTTTCGCCGCCCCGACGGCAAGGAACTGCAGGGCTACCTCGCGACGCCGGAAAAGACCGAAGGCGCACCCGCGGTCGTCGTCATCCAGGAGTGGTGGGGCCTGAACGACCAGATCCGCGGCGTCGCCGACCGCCTCGCGCGCTGCGGCTACTTCGCGCTCGTGCCCGACCTGTATCGCGGCAAGTCGACGGTCGAGGAGGAAGAAGCGCACCACCTGATGACCGGCCTCGATTTCGGCGACGCCGCGTCGCAGGACATTCCGGGCGCAGTGCAATATCTGAAGACGCACGCGTCGCGCGTTGCGGTCACCGGCTTCTGCATGGGCGGCGCACTCACGCTGCTGTCGCTGCAGTTCGCCGATGTCGATGCCGGCGTCACGTGGTACGGCTTCCCTCCGCTCGACTACCTCGATCCGTCGAAGCTCAAGGTGCCGCTGATGGGTCACTGGGGTACGCAGGATGCGTTCTTCGCGATCGATCAGGTCGATGCGCTGGAGAAGAAGCTGACCGATGCGAAGGTCGACATCGAATTCCACCGCTATCTCGCGCATCACGCGTTCGCAAACGAAACGGCCGTCGGCCCCGGCCGCATCGGCGGCACGCAGTTCGATCCGGTGTGGTCGCAGATCGCGTGGGATCGCACGCTGACGTTCTTCGGGCGCACGCTCTGGGGCCAGCAGCAGTAATACCGCAGCAGACAGCAGGCACCCGCCGCCACCGTGCGGCGATACACGCAATGCGAAACGCCACGGATCTGCATCCGTGGCGTTGTCGTTTGCGGCTACGAATTCGTCACGCGAGCGTGGGCGGCGCCGCCTGGCTAACGTCCACGCGTTTCGGCAGGATGCCTGCCTGATAGAACACGTCCGCGATGTGCTGCTGGTACGCGAGCGTCTCGCGCGTCACCGGTTCGACACCGAAGCGTGCACGGCGGAACGCGAGCGCCACGGCCGGCTCCGGAATGCCCCACAGTTTCGAGAACTCGGCCGCACCCTGCGCGCGATTCGCATCGAGCCATCGCTGGACCGTCGTGAGCTCGGACACGGCCACACCCAGCACGTCGGCATTGCGCTGCGCATAGGCGCGCGACGTGAAGTAGTAACTGCGGTTCTCGACGAGCCCCGTGCCATCCGCGACGATGCGCGCGCCCAACGTCTGCTGGACGACGGCGAGAAACGGATCCCAGATGATCCACGCGTCGACCGAGCGGTTCTCGAACGCGGCGCGCGCATCGGACGGAGACAGCCAGACCGGCTTGACGTCCGCGTGGTCGAGCTTCGCGGCCTGCAGCAAGCGGACCAGCAGGAAGTGCGTGTTGGATCCCTTCACCAGCGCGATGCGCTTGCCGCGCAGATCCGCGAAGGTCCTGACCGGCGAATCCTTCGCGACGACCACGGCCTCGGTCGAAGGTCCTGCCGGCGTCTGCGCGTAGTAGACCAGCGGCGCACCCGCCGCGAGCGCAAAAATCGGCGGCGCCTCGCCGACATCGCCGAAGTCGATCGACCCCGCGTTCAGCGCCTCGAGCTGCGGCGGCCCCGACGGGAACTCGGTCCAGGTCACGTTCACACCGAGCGTCGCGAGCTTGTCCTGCAGCGTGCCTCTCGCCTTCAGCAGGCTGAGCGGCCCTTTCTGGTAGCCGATGCGCAATGTGCGTGCGCCGGCCGCGGCAGCGAGCGCGAAGCGCGGCTGGGCGGCAGCGCCCGCCGCGAGCGCCAGACCGGCCTGGATGAGCCGGCGGCGGGATCTGGATAGTCGATCTGCCATGATGTCCTGGGTTCGATGGGAAGGAAACGCGAGTCGAGTCGATTCTAGGGGTTCGACGCTTCGCACCGAACCAACGAAGTCCGATATCGAAAGCAGGCGCTTTCATAAAGGCGTGCGTCGCGCAATGCAACCGATCGGAGACCTCGCGCCGATTCGTCTTCGCCATCAACTTCGGTATGCGAATTATCTGGAACGAACCAACGTCGATTCATGGACTACGTAACGTGTGCCGCGTCATTCAACCAGGCACACGTCGCACACTTGCGCTCAGGACACGCAGGAACCGCGCAGCGCGGCCTCGTCGGCGGCCAGCAATTCGGGCACGCATTCCCGCAGGAAATCGACGAAGGTCCGGATCTTCGCGTCGAGGTACTGGCGCGACGCATACAGTGTGTAGACCGTCAGCTTCTGCAGCCGGTACTCGGGCAACACGCGAACCAGCGCGCCACTCGCCAGGGCGGGCACCGCGCTCGACATCGGCAATGAGCCGATCCCGAGGCCCGCGCGCAGCGCGGCACCGAGCGCGTCGGCGATGTTCACCTGGAAGTCCGGCAGCGGCAACTCGAATGTCTCGCGACCGTCGGGGCCGTCGAGATGCCAGCGGTCGCGCGGAAAGATCGGCGTGACGATCTGCAGGCATGAATGCGCTTCCAGATCGCGCACGGAGCGCGGCGTGCCGCGCTCCTTCAGGTAAGCGGGCGACGCGCACAGCACGCTGTGAACATCGCCGAGCCGCTGCGACACCAGGCCCGAATCGGGCAGCTCCGCCGAGCTCAGTTGCAGCGACACGTCGTAACCTTCGTCGATGATGTCGGGCACGTGTTGCGACAGCGTCAGTTCGACCGCGACCGACGGATAGCGCTGCCGGTATCGCACCACTGCCGGCACCACGTAGGCCTGGCCGAAACTTGTGGTCGCATGCACATGCAGGCGCCCCGAAGGCTTCGCCTGCGCGTCCGCCGCCTCGGCTTCCGCTTCGTCGATATAGCCGAGGATGCGCTGGCACCGGTCGAGATAGCGCTGCCCGGCATCAGTCAACGCGATGCGGCGCGTGCTCCGGTTGAGCAGGCGCGTGCGCAGATGCGTTTCGAGTTGCGCGACCGAACGCGACGCATAGGCGGTGGTGATGTCCAGGCGCTGGGCCGCGCTCGTGAAGCTGCCCTCCTCCGCCACCCGGACGAAAATGCGCATCATCTGTAACGTGTCCATCGACAGGTCCCCGGGATTGAAATCGCTTCGCGGCGGCGCCCGCCCCGGCACTGCCCGGTCTGGCGCGAATTGTGCGGAACAGTACCGCAGCGGTGCAGGCGTGTCCAGTTTGCCGTGCGCCGCTGCTACGGGCCCGCGCTCACGCGACAACCGTTGTCGAAGGACGACCGGCCTCGGATCGATGCAGGCCGCACGGTGGCAGCCTGCCGCGCACGCATTGCACGTGCGCGTCGTGCTCAGGCCTGTTCGAAAGGGTTGCTCAGCACGATCGTGTCGTCGCGCTCGGCGCCGGTCGTGATCATCGACACGGGCACGCCCGCGACCGCCTCGACGCGCGCGATGAAATCCTGCGCGGCACGCGGCAACGCCGCACGCTCGCGCACGCCCTTCACGGTGCCGTCCCACCCGGCGAACGTTTCATAGACGGGCAGCGCACGCGCCTGCGCGTCGAGACTCGCGGGCAAATGGTCGACGCGTGCGCCATCGAGCTCGTAACCGACGCACAGCTCGATCGACGCGAAGCCGTCGAGCACGTCGAGCTTGGTGAGCGCAAGCGAATCGATCCCCGAGATGCGGACGGCCTGCCGCAACTGCGCGGCATCGAGCCATCCGCAGCGGCGCGGCCGGCCGGTGTTGACGCCGAACTCCTGCCCGCGCGCGCGCAGCGTTTCGCCGGTGGCGTCGGTCAGTTCGGTAAGAAACGGGCCGCCGCCGACGCGCGTCGCGTACGCCTTGGTCACGCCCAACACGTGGCCGAGTTTCGACGCGCCGAGCCCCGTGCCGGCCGCCGCGGCCGATGCAACGGTGCCCGACGACGTCACGAACGGATACGTGCCCCAGTCGATGTCGAGCATCACGGCCTGCGAGCCCTCGAACAGGATGCGCTCGCCGCGGTCATTCGCGTCGTTGAGGTCGGCCCACACGGGACGCACGAACGGCAGGATCTTCGGCGCGATGTCGACCAGCATTGCCAGCATCGCGTCGCGCGAGCACGGCTCGAGCCCCAGGCCGCGAAACCATGCATTGTGATAATCGACCAGCACGTCGAGCTTGTCGGCGAGCCGGCCCGGTTCCGCCAGGTCGGCAACCCGCAACCCGCGGCGCCCGACCTTGTCCTCATAGGCCGGCCCGATCCCGCGCAGCGTGGTGCCGATGGGTTCGCGACGCAGATGCTCCTGCGCCTGGTCGATCGCGCGGTGAATGGGCAGGACCAGCGTCGCGTTTTCCGCGATCGACAGATTGTCGGGCGTCACCGACAGCCCCAGCTCACTCATCCGCCCGATCTCGGCCAGCAGCGCCTCGGGATCGAGCGCCACGCCGTTGCCGATCACGCCGCGCTTGCCGCGCACGATCCCGCTCGGCAGCAGCGCCAGCTTGTACGTCTTGTCACCGACGACCAGCGTATGCCCCGCGTTGTGGCCGCCGTTGTAGCGGGCGACGAGATCGGCCTGCGCCGCCAGCCAGTCCACGACGCGCCCCTTGCCTTCGTCACCCCATTGGGCGCCCACCACCACCACGTTCGGCATGCTGCATACTCCATGTGAGAAATCCAGACACGTACTGCGGCCACATCGGCCGTTTGTGTGCCATATTGACGGAGCAGGATCGCCCGATCAAACGATTAAATCTGAGCATTCATGTGAGTAAAACTCACGCGAAACGATGAAATGGCCCGACGACTCCCTCCGTTGAATTCGCTGCGCGCGTTCGAAGCCGCGGCCCGGCTCGGCAGTTTCACGCTTGCCGCCGATGAGCTGTGCGTCACGCATGGTGCGATCAGCCGGCATGTCCAGCAGCTGGAGGCATGGCTCGGCCGGCCGCTGTTCGAACGGCACAACCGGCGGGTCGAGCTGACCGATGCCGGTCGCGCGTATCTCGCCGAAGTTGGCGCATCGTTCGACCGGATCGCACTCGCCACCGCGCAGCATTTCGGCCAGGGGCAGCAACGCGTGCTGCGCGTCAGCGCGCCCGCGACGTTTTCGCTGCGCTGGCTCGTGCCGAAGCTGTCGTCGTTCCAGGTTGCTCATCCGGCCATCGAGGTGCGGCTGTCGACGTCGAACGAGCCGATCGAGAAGTTGCGCGACAAGGTCGACCTGATCGTCCGCGGCGGCCCGCAGACGATCGACGGATACGTCGCCGAGGAATTCCTGTCGGAAGTGCGGTTGCCCGTCTGCGCGCCGAAGCTGCTCGAGGGCCGGCCTTTGCGTACACCGGCCGATCTCGCCGGCTTCACGCTGCTGCATGCGGCGACCTATCCCGGCATGTGGCCTGAATGGCTCGCGGCGGCCGGGCACGCGAATCTGGTGCCGCGGCACTCGCTCACGCTCGAGCATTTCTACCTGACGCTGCAAGGTGCGCTCGACGGCCTCGGCGTCGCGATGGGGCCGATCGCGCTCGTCGCGGACGACATTGCCGAAGGGCGGCTGGTGCAACCGTTTAGCGAACCGGCACTGCCGCCGTGGCGTTATTTCACCTACGTGGCGGCTGCGCGCGCGGACGACGAACCCGTGCGGGCATTCAAGGACTGGCTGAAAACGACGGGGAACGCGGCGGTGGATGCGCGGCACTGACTATGTCGGCTGTGGGTGGTCAAGCCGTTGCGGCGGCCCGGATATGAACATGCTGGAAGTCGCGCTCGGATATCGACTCGCTCAACCAAGATGCAGAGGATACCGAATCAATTGATACGGATATGCTACCCGCTTGGTAGCCACGACGCGCCGCGTATTTGCGCGGCACAAACAAGAAACCCCGGCTCGAGCCGGGGTCTTTTCCGCGAAGCCCGCTTATTGGCTGGCGGCAGCGGCTTCGCCTGCCTTCTTCTCGGCCTTCTGCAGGTTCTGCGGATAGTTCGGATCGTTGGCCGCCGGCTTGTAACCGGCGTCTTCGAGTTTCTTCAGTTCGGCGGTGTTCTTCGCGCGCGCAGCCTTGTGTTCGGCTTTGCGTTGTGCCCGTGCTGCCTTGCGCGCCTCACGCTTCGCGGCCTTCGCATCCGAGGCCGAGGCGGCCGGTGCGCTGCTGGCGTCGGTCTGCGCGAACACCGGAGCGGCGGAGCCGAAGAGGAAGGCTGCTGCCGTAGCAGCCAGCGTGAATTTTCTGATCTGGATTCGCATCGCTGAGCTCTCTATTCTGATTGATCACGGAGTGAAAATGCATCGAGATACCGCCCCTGCCCCCGGTCGGTTTTCATGCTGCGACCAGGGCCTTTGCATCATAACCGCGTTGCAAAAAATGTGGCGCCATCGTGTGCACAATGTTGGGGATACACGTATGGGAGAGATCGTGTCGCTGGGACCGCAGCGATGCATCGGGCGCGGGGATCATGCGACGACCATGAGCGCAGCAACCATGTGACGAACCGGATGATTCCGTCGATACGATGCAGCCAATGCGGACGAGATGTCGTGCACTCGTATGAGGCTGACTGTTTCACCCGCGGAATTTGCCGCTCGCGCAACGTGATCGTCGCTTCGTGAACCGGATCACCTATCGACTTGCAAGTCTGTGTGCCTGGCTGTGATTCGTGGTCGCATGCGCGGCGGTTCATCCCATAAACGGGCACGCTTCGTTCGGTGCCCGTGTTCGACGCGATCCCCTGCGTGTACACACGATGCCAAGCGAGCGATCGGGTAACCGCTTGCTGCATGCATGGCTACCTGTTCGGGGCGCTTCGTTACCACTTGTGGGAGTAACGTTGGGAACCGAGACGTCGTCGCCGCACAGGGTGAATGCTTGGATTGACCTTCGTTCACGGTTGCGCGAAGAGCTTGCATCGTGCGTTTGCATGTGCGAATGCGAAGGCTTCGTCACCGCCCGGCGTCGCAACGAGTCTTGAGTCTGTGGGACGAGGATGCCGGCACGTGCTGCGCTGCGCGTCTGCGTCACAGCGTTTCCATTGGGCGGGCGCATCTGGCGCGGTGGCGTCGCGCACCCGATTTGCCCATCCGAGGAACACCTTGTCGGTGAGCTTTTACAGGACGTGGCATTTTCCGACGGTGAGGATATTCGGGATTCGAGCGCGGATCCGATGGAGGTGAACTTGGTTGATGCCGGCCGCCTCACGTTCGGACATCCAGCTGCCTGCGGTTGCTGTCTCCCCGATCACGAAGCCGTACCGGTTCCGGTTCCGTCCAAAGGTAGAAAACTATGAGGCCGGGTGCCCGCGGAGACGCCGACCCATTTCGTCAGTACACAGGCCAGCGATTGGAAAAGTGCCGATTGGCCAGGCTGGCGATAGCCGAAGACTTATCCACGGAAGCCCCAGCCCCGACGACAAAAAATTCACTTGCGCGTCGATTTCGGCGATTTCTCACTGCCGGGAGAGAAACCGAGGGCGCTCCCCTGTGGAGCGCAGGCTTCAGTTACTGCGGGTAATCCCGGATGCGAGATAGAGCGGGACGGCCATTCTTGGGTCCCATACGCGGGTACCTATGTCCCGCAAACGGCGATTTCCTCCCATAAGTTTCTACGTTTGAGTGCTTGTGAGTGGGTACTCACCTCCTTGGAAAGCCTTGTTGGGCCTGGGAGCCTTGCAGAGTGAGGCCAGATATCGAGGGTTGCACAGGCCGAAGAGCCGGTTTCCTGTGCGTACGGAGCGCTGCAGACTGGCTTTGGTAGCGGTTTATGGGGGTTGTGTTTCTGCAGAGGCACACGTGTGTTTACATCTTTTGTAAACAACGTTTACTTCTTTAACTACTTTTAGGCGGCTCAGAGCCTTGTCTGGCAAGGGTTTGACAGGTGTTCGGTACCCATTTATGGGGGCACAGGCGGAAGAGTATGGGGCTTCAGGTCTGTGGATTTGGGGAATGGGGTACCGAGTTGTGGGAAATGGGGGTTGTGGATATGGGGTACGCGTAGCCTGTTATGGGATTTCGGCCCGGAAATGCTTCAGGTAGCCCTCTATGGGGGAATCCGTTGGTAGCCATTTATGGTGCCTTTTTCCCGATCCGTCGGCGGCCTGCGGCACAGCATTTTATGTGAGGTTGCCGGTTATGGGATGGACTTTAGGTAGCCGGTTATGGGCGCCTGCACGGACCGAGTGATCTCGTTTTGTTCGGCCCTCGGGATGTAGAGTCCCATAGACAGGATCAGGGAAACGGAAAGGTTACCTTCTATGGGGAATTCGAAAGGTAGTCATCCATGGGAGTTATTTTCGTCCGCTGGACACGATTGAAGACAAAACGGCCAACCGGTGGTTCTCGTCAGGTACCCATTCATGGGAAGCATTAAAGGTAGCCTGTTATGGGAGCGCGCGGAGCGTGTTGCAGGGCACCACGAATCCGGTTTGCAAATCCCGTTCCGGTGAATTGTTTCCCATGAATGGGTACCTTCGATTGGGCAAGTCTCGTGCCGGATCCTGATGGCGAACTGCACAGGTAGCAGGATTTGGGAGCTGTTTTTGGCGGAAAGGTAGATGGATATGGGGCTTCGCGCAGATGTAAAAACAGCCAATTTCACTTTAATTACAATAAGTTAGGCGCTGTATTGAAAGTGATACTGGAGAAAGAGACGTTGCTCGCTGGCTGGAAAAGGTATAAAGTCCGCCATCAACACGGTCACCTTCTCCGGACATCACGATGCCGCGTAAGCCCGCAATCAAAGGCTCCGACAAGCAGGTTTCGCTATTTCAGACGCCCGAGCCTCCCGATCTGCTGCGCAAGGCGGTCCAGGCCATTCATATCGCTCCGAAGTCCGGAAAGATCGGTCTCCAGCAGCGCAAGATGTTCAGCTCGCTGATCAAGAACGCCCTTCGTCAGGAAGCGTTCGAGCCCGGCCGGACGAGCTTCTCGATCTCGATCGCGGCGCTCTCGCACGAGAGCGGGTTGAACAGCAACAACACGAAGTACGTGAAGGACACGGTCAACTCGCTGATCAGTACCGTCGTCAACTGGGACTACCTTGCCGCGGACCGCTCGACGGTGTGGAAGGCGTCGGGCCTGCTCGCCGGCGCCGAGCTCGAGCAATCGGTGCTGAAGTACAGCTTCTCCGACCAGATTCGCAGCGAGTTGCTCAATCCGGAGATCTACGCGCTCATCGATATGCGGATCGCGCGCGAGTTTCGGCGCTCGCACTCGCTCGCGCTGTGGGAGAACACGGTGCGCTACGAAGGGATCGGCATCACGGCGAAGATTCCGCTGCCGAAATTCCGCGATCTCATTCTCGGTCAGGACAAGGCATCGCAGTCCTACAAGGAGTACAAGCTCTTCAAGAGCAAGGTCCTGGTGCCGTGCATTCAGGAGGTGAACGAAGTTTCCGACCATACGCTCGAGCTGATCGAACACAAGTCAGGTCGCAGCGTGGAGGCCGTGCAGTTCAAGGTGACGCGCAAGCAGAGCGCGGATACGGTCGAGGAAGGCGACGTCAAGAACGAAGCGCTCGTCGACGAAGTCGCCAAGTTCGGCATCCCGCGTTCGGAAGCGCGCCGGTTGATCACGCAGTACGGCGTGCAGCGCATCAAGGCGGCGATCGCCTATACGCTCAATCGGACTACGAAGAAGAACGCGGCGCCGATCGACAACGTGGCCGCGTATTTCCGCAAGGCGCTGACGCACGGCTATACGCTGGCTGACGGGCAGGGAACCGAAACGGCCGCCCCGGCGAAGGAATCCGCGCAGAGCAAGCAGGAACAGATTCGCGACAAATACCTGGCCGCGAAGGTCGACGAAGCCGGTGCGTATTTCCGCGAACTGGAGATCGACGACCAGACCAAGCTGATCGAGCGCTACAACGAGACGGTGGCCGGTTCGAAGGATCTCACGCTATCGCCGAAGAAGAAGGCGAGCAAGCTGGCGCAAACCAGTTTCTTCCGGTGGCTGGCGCTCGATACCTGGGGCGAACCGACCTCGGACGACCTGCTGGAATTCCTGCTGAAAAGCAGCCTCGCGACCAACTGATCGTTCGAGGCCTCGCGCCTGGCATGCGTCGCGCGCCGGACTGCGTCCGGCTACGCGGAGCCGTGCAGGGGCGAGGCCCTTGCCTGCGGCGCTTATTTTTGCGCCGCTACCGCCAGTTCGGCGACATATGCGTCGATCACGGTCTTGAGCCGGTCGGCGAGCGATTCCTGGTGGGACGCGTCGACGCCCTTCAGTTGCAGATCCAGGCGTCCGTCCGGATAGGTCTTCAGCTGACCGATCGCGCGCGATTCGAGCGCGAAATCGTGGCGAACGCTGTAGCGCGTGCGCCCCGTCTTCTTGTTGCCGTCGCTCTGCGCGCGCAGGAAATTCTCGAGGTCGCGTACCGACTTTTTCCGGTCGATCACCGCCGTGAGCAGACGGTCGGCAGCCGGTTCGCCCAGGCGCTCGAAGATCAGCTTGAGGAAGTACGCCGCCTGCAGGCCGACCACGTCGTTCGCGCTGGCCATCCGTTCGAGCAGCGTGTTCGGTAGCGCGTTCAGCGACAGCGTCTTGCTGATCGATGCCTTGTCCTTGCCGATCTTCTCCGCGAGCGTGTTCTGGTCGGGGAAGACCTTTTCGTCGAGAAGACGCTTCCACGCGACCGCGTCGTCGAAGATCGTCTGGCGTTCGTGGTCGTGGTTGGCGCGATACGCGATCGTATAGAGCTGCTCGGGCGTATGGTCCGTACGGAACGTCGCGTTGATCGTCTCGTCGCCGTTGATGCTCGTCGCACGCAAACGGCGTTGCCCGTCGATCACGACGAGCTTGCCGGGAAATTCCGGGAGCCGCGTGACCTTGATCGGCTCGATCTGCCCTTCCCGCTTCAGCGTCAGCGCGAGCTCGTGCAGGCTCGACTCCGAATAGAACACACGCGGGTTAAACGGGTTCGGGATGCAGTCCTTGACCGCGACTCTCTGCGGCGCGCCGAGATCGTGCGCGTCGGCGGGCGTGGCCGCAGTCGGGGCCGCGGGAGTTGCAGCTTCCGCGGCGGGATTGGATGCCGGCGGCGGCTCGGGCAGGCGCGTTTCCAGCGCCGCGTTTTCCTGCGCGAGCCCGCGCAGCAGGCCGGCAGCGAGATGCAGGTTGCCGGTCGGCTTCTTGTCTTTCGATGTTTCCTTAGCCATGAGCGGCTCCCGTAGCGCGCGTCGACGCGATGTATTGGGCCATTTCGGTGACCAGTCTCTCGATTTCCGCGCGGGCTTCCTTCAGCCCCTTCAGGTATCGATTGTGGTGATGGATCGTGGTGCCGAGGGCGAATGTCTGCCGGTAAACCTCGCGCTGCGCGATCTGGCTGTCCAGCAGATGCTCCCCTATTTCTTCTGCCCTTAGAATTTTTAAAATTTCTTCACGCATTTTAGTTTTTCCATTGACGCTATTCAGCATCAGCGCGGAAGACAAATTCGGGTTACGAACGGAACGCATCGATTCGATCATGCGAATCATCGCGACAGTGCTGTACAGGTCGGCCGGTGACGGCGACAGCGGCACGAGGCAGAAATCCGCCACTTCGAGCACGGATGCGATGCGCGGATCCTCGAGGTTGCCCGGGCAGTCGACGACGATTACATCGAAATTCGCATCCTGCTTCTTGATCTCGCCGCCGATCCCACGCCCGGCGGGGGCCAGCGACAGCACTGTCATCGGGAGCGTATTTTCGCCGCTCGTCACCCATCTGACCGACGTGCCTTGAGGGTCGGCATCTATCAAGGCGACCTTGTTGCCGCCGGCCTCGAAGGCTGCCGCGATATTGACGGAGATGGTCGTCTTTCCAGTACCACCTTTCTGATTGCTCACGGCGATCTTGAAAGCCATTAAATTCCTCCAAGGAGTTTTGCGTAATATATGCAGTTATTGCGGAAAAGTCCAGAAAAATGGTAGATAAAAAGACGAGTTTTACGGAGGGGTGTGGTTGTTACGTGACAAGCCGGTCGAACGGCTAAGAAGTTCTTGGGGGAGTTGCGGGCGAATCAAAAATAAAAACGGATGAAAAATTTCGTTCGGGATGAAACGCTCGAAGAGGCACTAAAGAAAATACTGAGGCTTTAGCGTCGAGGGGCGAGAAATCGGAATAGTTCGTAGGCACCCCCCGGTTTCGGTCTTGTGTGGCAAGTGCTGATTCTGTTTTGCTAACGACTTGCGAGCCTAAACTGCGCCGGAATCCGCAGTTGTCACGTGACAAGTCGATTCGGCTGATCGCGGCATTCAAATATGGATCGCCGGGCGGCGCGCGGATTCGATGTGCCGTGATGATTCCGGCAAATCCACTTTTCCATCGATGCAATCTGCGTTCGGCTGCAGGTGCAGGTGCAGGTGCAGGTGCAGGTGCTCGTGCTCGTGCTCGTGCTCGTGCTCGTGCTCGTGCTCGTGCTCGTGCGACTGCGACTGCGACTGCGACTGCGACTGCGACTGCGACTGCGACTGCGACTGCGACTGCGACTGCGACTGCGA
>NZ_JAWRXS010000965.1:0-233 GCF_046534915.1 Burkholderia sp. SIMBA_051
CGAAATCGCGGCTATCGGATTTACGCGGCGGTCTCGTTGGTTTCCCGGCAGTATTGAAACCGGTAGTTCGGTATCTGAATGTTGCTCAGTAAAATCAACGCGTTATGGGTTTTGTTCGATGCTTCGCAGCGGTAATTTTCGAACTCTGTCACTAATAGATGCCGCGATAATCGATGTTTTTCCGGCGTATCGGCATTTGGTGGATCCATTCGGTCCGCGCGGTTTTTATCCTG
>NZ_JAWRXS010000966.1:0-233 GCF_046534915.1 Burkholderia sp. SIMBA_051
GCCTGCGCGGAGTCCCGGGCAAGAGCAGGTTCGGCCGCATGTACCGGTTCGG
Source organism: Burkholderia sp. SIMBA_051 (assembly GCF_046534915.1). NCBI lineage: Bacteria > Pseudomonadati > Pseudomonadota > Betaproteobacteria > Burkholderiales > Burkholderiaceae > Burkholderia > Burkholderia sp. SIMBA_051. Next base: position 53 of record NZ_JAWRXS010000966.1, read on the forward strand.
GCGCAAGCACCGGGTCGACAGCGAAGCTCGGTTCGCGCGGGGCGCCGGGCTCGGCCGCCGGTTGCGTGGCCGCCGCGCGACGCGCCTGGGCAGGATTGCCCGGTACGAGAACCTCGTGCAGCACCGGGATCGAATTGTCGTTGGAATCGGACACGTGCGCTCTCCGTGTTTGAGTCGAAGC
>NZ_JAWRXS010000967.1:0-233 GCF_046534915.1 Burkholderia sp. SIMBA_051
GTGCTTCGCCAGCACGGGACTCAGCCTCTTTCATCAAATATGCCTCTTTCAACATGCGCTGAAACTAGCACATTTTCTGAAATCCGTACGTGAATTTCACCATAAACTCCATTTTCAGCTCTTGCTGAAATAGGCCATAACACTGAAAATTTGTGGTTTTGAGGCAGTAGTAGCCAAGCTGTGACAACGACGGTTATCGAAATCCTTGCTGAAGATCAGCCCCCTGCCCCTTT
>NZ_JAWRXS010000968.1:0-233 GCF_046534915.1 Burkholderia sp. SIMBA_051
CGTTACCGCCACGCCCGCCGCGCTCGCGCTGATCGAGCAACTCGCGCGCGAGCACGGCTCACTGCTGTTTCATCAATCCTGCGGCTGCTGCGATGGCAGCGCGCCGATGTGTTTTCCCGCCGGGGAATTTCTCGTGGGCAACGCCGATGTGCAACTCGGCGAGATTGGCGGCGTGCCGTTTTATATGACCGCGTCGCAATTCGAGTATTGGCAGCATACGCAGTTGATCATCG
>NZ_JAWRXS010000969.1:0-232 GCF_046534915.1 Burkholderia sp. SIMBA_051
CCGGCAAGCGCGCCCCGACGATGTGGCGGCGCTCGAGGACATATTGACGCAAACCTACGCGGGCACCTGGCGGCCGCAGATGACGCCGCAGAAGTACCAGTACTTCCTGGACAGCGGCAAGATCCCGCGATACGTCGCCGAGCGCGGCGCGCGGTTCCACGTTTGCGAGGCCGACGGCCGCGTGGCGGGCATGGTGGATTGGGAAAAGAACTTCATCTGGGCCCTGCACGTG
>NZ_JAWRXS010000970.1:0-232 GCF_046534915.1 Burkholderia sp. SIMBA_051
GCACGATGGGCGCCATCACCAGCATGAAGCGGATCAGCACCCAACTGACCCGGTTGATGCCCTGCTGGAACTGCGTCGGCATGCGCGAGGTCTGCGTCACGCGCCCGGCCAACTGGCCGAAGTAGGTGCCGGCGCCGGTGGCCACCACCAGGGCGGTGCCGGAGCCGCTGACCACATTGGTCCCCATGAAGGCCATGTTCTCGAGTTCCAGCGCGTTGGCGGTCTCGACGCG
>NZ_JAWRXS010000971.1:0-232 GCF_046534915.1 Burkholderia sp. SIMBA_051
GTTTCGAGGCCCGCATTCGCGGCTCTGCTGTTGGCGGTGCATACAACGTGGGACGTATTGGTGCGGCAATCGCCCCTGCGGCTATTGGATTCCTGGCAACGAACGGCACGATCGGCCTCGGCTTTCTGGTCATGGGTGTGGCCTACTTTCTAGGCGGCCTTGTGCCGGCGCTCTTCATCAGGGAGAAGCTCTACGATCCGCAGAATGCCTGACCGTAACAATTGACCGCGAG
>NZ_JAWRXS010000972.1:0-232 GCF_046534915.1 Burkholderia sp. SIMBA_051
GACCAGCTTGAGCAAACATCACTGAAGGCTGACTTTATATCGCTATATACGCGGAAAACATCAGATTAGCATTACGTTACTGCGTATTTCACACCAAGCTGGACAGCGATTTCGCGCCAAGCTGGACAGGCATTTCACGCGAAGGTGGGCACGGATTTCACGGCAAGCTGGACAGCGATTTCACGCGAAGCTGGACAGTAGCCGCATGAGGTAGCGACGCGGGTCAACCGTG
>NZ_JAWRXS010000973.1:0-232 GCF_046534915.1 Burkholderia sp. SIMBA_051
TGTCCGCTCCGGGCGCAATCTCGGACCCGACCGCCCAGCGGCTTAAGAAGCAGATGGACGAGTACAGCGGTATGGGTGCAGGCGGCACGCTGGTTGCCGGTGACGGTCTTGTGTACAACCCCATGACGATGACCGGTTCTGACGCGCAAACAGTCGAACACCTCCAATGGACTGCACAGGATGTCGCCCGGTGCTTCCACGTACCCGGCCATAAGATCGGCTTGGATACCGG
>NZ_JAWRXS010000974.1:0-232 GCF_046534915.1 Burkholderia sp. SIMBA_051
GGTCTTGAAGACCCATTTTTTCTGCTCGTTCATCGGCAGCACCACGGCGGCGGTGCCCACCGGCGCCAGCATCGGCACGCCGGCCTCGGCGGCGAACTGGATCACGCCCATGGCGTTGGGCGAGCCCGAGGGCCCGATCAGGGCGTCCACGTTCTGCTCGGTGATGAGCTTCTTGAAGGCCGTGACCGAGTTAGTGGAATCGCTGGCGTCGTCCAGCGAGATGTATTCCACG
>NZ_JAWRXS010000119.1:0-328 GCF_046534915.1 Burkholderia sp. SIMBA_051
GCCCCTCGGCCTCGAGCTGCGCCTTCAGGCGCATGAACGCCTCGTACAGGCGCCCCTGCCCGGTGCGCCGCACGGCCTCGACGTTGAGCTGCACCTCGCCGCGCGGCTCGTACATCGTGACGACCGCGCGCACCTCGATGCGATCGCCCTCGCGCGGCGTGAATTCCGCATACTGCGCCCGGCCGCGAAACATCACGCAGCGCATCTGCGCCTGCTGGTCCTTGATCGAGAAATACCAGTGCCCGCTCGCGGCGCGCGTGAAGTTCGACACTTCGCCCGCGATCCACAGCAGCGGAAACGAGCGCTCGAGCATCGTCGAAATCGCCCG
>NZ_JAWRXS010000975.1:0-232 GCF_046534915.1 Burkholderia sp. SIMBA_051
GGAGTATTTAACGGAGCTGGAGCAGAACAACCCGACGATCTCGGACGACGATGAGCTCATCGCAACGGCCAAGCGAATCTCGCTGACTGATCCTGCCGCTCGTTACACGGCTGCGCCCGGTGGGCCGGCATTCTTTGCGTATTCGACGAATTATTTAATCGACTTGCACGCAGGAATAATTGTCGATGTAGAAGCTACACCGTCGCATCGAACGCAAGAAGTTGAATCTACG
>NZ_JAWRXS010000976.1:0-232 GCF_046534915.1 Burkholderia sp. SIMBA_051
TTGAATCCATCACCGTGCGGACCGGGCTCCGGGCGCAGTCCGACGTCTCGCGCAATAGCGGTCGCCGTCGCGGCCGAGTCGCCCGTTACCATGACCGTTCGTACCCCCAGATCGCGAAGCGACGCGATCAGGCTTGCTGCATCCTCGCGAGGTGGATCGCTGAGGGCGATCAGACCGGCCAGGACGGCTTGCGTGGCAGCGGCTTCCACCGCAACTGCGATGATTCGGTTCC
>NZ_JAWRXS010000977.1:0-232 GCF_046534915.1 Burkholderia sp. SIMBA_051
GGATCAAAGGATCTCTGCTTAAATCAAAACCTTTTTCCCGGTCTTCTTTCAGGAATCGATCCATGCTTACCTTCTGCTGTTCCGCACTTTGCCTTCTTATATCTCGGGATCGGAAGCCGATTTTCCTGTTTTTCAAGATCACGTTTCTTGGCTGTACTGTGATTTCATACTCAATGGCGCTCCGCAGGAGCTCATGCCTTTCCAAGATGCTATTAAAGCTCTTCTCTAATAG
>NZ_JAWRXS010000120.1:0-328 GCF_046534915.1 Burkholderia sp. SIMBA_051
ACCAGTATGTGCGCAAGGAACTGAGCGATGACACCAAGCCGGAAAGCGTGATCGTCGAAGGCGGCAAGTGGCAGGGCTGACCGTGTGATTGGGGCCGCTTTGCGGCCCATTCGCGGCACAAGGCCGCTCCTACAGGGACGGTGTAAACCGCACAGAGGGTTAAATGCCCCAGCGAGGAATGTGGTGGTTACCCATGGAAATACACACGTTCTTGATCTCTGCAAAGACCTCGAAGCTGTACTGCCCACCTTCACGCCCGGTACCCGAACCTTTCACGCCGCCGAACGGCTGGCGCAGGTCGCGTACGTTCTGGCTGTTGATGAACACC
>NZ_JAWRXS010000978.1:0-232 GCF_046534915.1 Burkholderia sp. SIMBA_051
CGCCAGGCGCCAGGCATTCGTGACACTCATGCCGCGTTCCACCTCGCCGGCGATTGCAAGGCCGCGGCGCAACCCTGCGCGCTGCGCGCGGCAAGTCGCTCACGCCGCCTCCACCGTTCGCCGATCAGCGCGTGAAATATAAGTTGGGATGCGGCGACGCGGGTTTACGCGAGCGCGGCCTCGGCCGATAATGCCCCGGTCGTTCCGGCCACGAAGTCGGCGGCGCGCGTCG
>NZ_JAWRXS010000979.1:0-232 GCF_046534915.1 Burkholderia sp. SIMBA_051
GCCTGATCGGCCGTAACGGCTCGGGCAAGTCGACGCTGCTCAAACTGCTCGCGCGTCAACAGCCGCCCACGGCCGGCACGCTGCGTTTCGCGGGCCGCCCGTTGCGTGACTGGGAGAACCGCGAGTTCGCCCGTCAGGTCGCCTATCTGCCGCAGCAGCAGCCCGCCGCGAGCGGCATGACGGTGCGCGAACTGGTCGCGCTCGGCCGCTATCCGTGGCACGGCGCGCTGGG
>NZ_JAWRXS010000980.1:0-232 GCF_046534915.1 Burkholderia sp. SIMBA_051
GGACGATTTCGCGATTTCCGAAACCATTTCCGGCGTCAATATGCGGCTGACGCGCGGCGGCATTCGGGAGATGCACTGGCACCAGCAGGCCGAGTGGGCCATCATGCTCGACGGCCGTTGCCGGATCACGGTGCTCGACGAGCTCGGACGGCCGTCGGTGCAGGACGTCAAGACCGGCGATCTGTGGTATTTCCCGCCCGGCCTGCCGCATTCGCTGCAGGGCCTCGGCAGC
>NZ_JAWRXS010000981.1:0-232 GCF_046534915.1 Burkholderia sp. SIMBA_051
GCGAGTATTCGACCACCTTGAAGCCGCGCACGATGCGTTCGATGCCGTCGGCCGCGAGCGCCACGATGTCCACTCGTTCGCCGGGGTGCAGGTTGCGTCTGCCGAGCTCGCGCGGATTCATGAACACCACGTCGCGCTGCCCGAACACGCCGCGATAGCGGTCCGAATGCGAGTAGAGCGTGGTGTTGTACTGGTCGTGGCTGCGCATGGTCGTGAGCCGCAGCGCATCGGG
>NZ_JAWRXS010000982.1:0-231 GCF_046534915.1 Burkholderia sp. SIMBA_051
TGGCGCTGCCGATCAACGCAATTAGTACGACGATACCGAATGCTGCGGCCAGCTTCCTGCCGACTGTCATGGAGCCCATACGTTCTTCCTCCCCTTGTGTTGTTTCGTTATGTCGGCAAGCAGGAAGACTTACTGTAATTCGCGCTTTCCGTGCCTGAGGAAGTATTCCTCACGATGGCTGAATATATCGGTCAATTCGCCCTGACACGGGGTCGAATCCGGTGACTATCC
>NZ_JAWRXS010000983.1:0-231 GCF_046534915.1 Burkholderia sp. SIMBA_051
CTGCCGCCACTCGATTCTCATCAGGGACACCATGCCGAATTCCGCCACGCTGCCCCGCTCCGATCTGACGCGCCGGATCGTCGCCGATCTCGCGCGCGCGGTTTGGCGCTACCGCAACCAGACCGTCGCGGCCGTCGTGCTGATGGTGACGGCGAAACTCGCCATCGTGCTGATGCCGCTCGCGCTCAAGCGGGTGGTCGACGACCTCGGGCATCCGGCGGCGCAGGCGCT
>NZ_JAWRXS010000984.1:0-231 GCF_046534915.1 Burkholderia sp. SIMBA_051
GTATTTATCCAGTTCAACAGCATCGACTTGCCCCCGCGCCGGAACCATTCTTCCCCTCCAGCTCCCCGAAAACCCAACCCCGCTACTCGTCTGTAAAACAGACTTTGCTACTCAACGGCAACAGCCGTACCCTTCGAAACAAGCATAGATCAAACAAAGCTTTTGTCACTAACATAATTAACTATCCTGATCATCTGGATTTCGAGGGTGCCCGGCAAGCTCGCTTTATGG
>NZ_JAWRXS010000985.1:0-231 GCF_046534915.1 Burkholderia sp. SIMBA_051
CATACGGATCGAACGCTCGCGCAGCCGATGCCTGGCCGATGACAACAGGCTGCGCATGCTCGCCTGCCGGATCGGGCCGCGTTGCGTTCGCCGGCGCGAGCGCGCGGATACGCTCCTGCCATGCGGCGCCACGCGTGCTGCCCGGCTGACCGATCAAGGACACGCGATAATCCGGCACGCGCGATCTGCGCGCCGTGTTCTCGAACGTGACGCCGTCCGCGCGCATGGCGT
>NZ_JAWRXS010000986.1:0-231 GCF_046534915.1 Burkholderia sp. SIMBA_051
GGGCATGCGACGGCGTGAGCGCGAACCCTGGAGCCGGGCTCGTTGCTGTGCTTATTGCGGTGCTTATTGCGGTGTTTTCCCGGCGACGCTTACTTCGTCACCAGGTCGCACGGCGTTTCCACCACGCCGGACAACTGCGACTGCTTCTTGTGCTCGGCGATCGCCTTCAACGCCGTATCGATGCCGAACACGGCCTGCTTGGCGGCGTATTGATCGGCGGTGGCGAGCACG
>NZ_JAWRXS010000987.1:0-231 GCF_046534915.1 Burkholderia sp. SIMBA_051
ATTTCAATGCGTTGTAGCTTTTTCCTCAGCTTACGTATTTCGATTTGTTCTGGTGTTATCGGAGAGGCTTTTGGTGTTTTGCCCTGACGCTCATCACGCAGTTGTTTGACCCATCTTGTCATTGTGGAAAGGCCAACATCCATAGCTTTCGCGGCATCTGCCACCGTGTATTTCTGGTCAACAACCAGTTGAGCGGATTCGCGTTTAAACTCTGCGCTGAAATTTCTTTTT
>NZ_JAWRXS010000121.1:0-327 GCF_046534915.1 Burkholderia sp. SIMBA_051
GACTCCATGACGAAGCGATGGCGCAGGTGTACGCCGGCGATCGGCAGCTTGCGTTGGCGACGCTCAACGAGATTCTCGCCGATGGCAGCCAGGCCGAATTGTTGATCGTGCTGCGCCAGATGACCCAGGCGTTCGGCGGCATGCAGGCCGTGGCGGCGCAGGCGCGGCTGAACCCGACCCAGCTCTACCGCACGCTGTCGCCCAAGGGCAATCCGTCGCTGGCCAGCCTGCTGGCGATTCTCAAGGCGATGGGCCTGCGGCTGGCCGTGATGCCGCTGGCCAATGCGGCCGCCCCGGTCCGGATGGGCTGAGGCCGCCGGGCGCGGT
>NZ_JAWRXS010000988.1:0-231 GCF_046534915.1 Burkholderia sp. SIMBA_051
CTCACTGGCCAAGGTCGGACGCTATCACTTTGAGTGCCGCGTCCAATGCGCCGGACTTGCGCCATTTAAGCCAGCGGTTGTAGCACGTCTGTTGCGGCGGGAAGCTCGCGGGCAAATGCTGCCACGCTCCGTCGTTTTCCCGAATCCACAAGACGGCTTCAAATATCTGACGCACGGGCGCCGCCGCACGCCCACCTCCTGCCTCGTCTTCGCTGTCGATCAGAAACACGG
>NZ_JAWRXS010000989.1:0-231 GCF_046534915.1 Burkholderia sp. SIMBA_051
GCGAAAGCGGCTTTTTCTTCGGGCGTTGGCATGGGCCAGATTGTGCAATCGGCTTTTGTCGAAGTTGACAACCAGTTGAGCTAGATCTAGCGCAAAGAAGCTACACTTCGCCCGAATCCGCAGGTAGCGCAATAAAACGGTTGCGAATTGGGGCGCGATTCGCCGCGGCCTGTTAATGCGGCGTTTTGGCCAGGTTTTTCGGTCGCATAGTCCGAATGTCGCAACCTGGCT
>NZ_JAWRXS010000990.1:0-231 GCF_046534915.1 Burkholderia sp. SIMBA_051
CGCCGCGCACGTGTTCAATCGCGTCGGCGTGCCGCTCGTCCTGCTGCCGTTGATCGGCGGACTCGGCGGCGCGCTGTGCGGCGTCGTGTTCGGCTTCATCTCGACGTGGCGTGCCGGGACGGCCTTCGCGATGATCACGCTCGGCATCGGCGAACTCGTGTCGGCGGCCGCATGGACGCTGCCCGACTGGTTCGGCGGCGAGGCGGGCGTGGCGATCGATCGCGCGAGCGG
>NZ_JAWRXS010000122.1:0-327 GCF_046534915.1 Burkholderia sp. SIMBA_051
CACGAGGTCACAAACTCTGGCAGTGACCGGGCGCAGCTTAGTCCCATGGGAATAGCTGCGCGCGACGCGATGGGCAAGACCAGACTGCGGGCAGTCGCCGATCGTGGCTACTACACCGGACTCAGATCAAGGAGTGCGCCGATGCGGGGATTGCGGTCATGCTACCGAAGCCGACAACATCAGGTGCGAAATACCACTGGCGATTCGACAAGGCAGACTTCGTCTACATTGCACGGGACGACGAATACCAATGTCCAGCTGGCGAACGGGCAATTTACCGTTACACCAGCGAGGAACACGGGATGCAACTGCACCGGTACTGGAGCA
>NZ_JAWRXS010000991.1:0-231 GCF_046534915.1 Burkholderia sp. SIMBA_051
CTGAGGCGACCGCACTCTTCCAAGAGCGATGCAGCGAATTGCTGGGCCGCCAGCGGGAGCGGATGTTGTTTTATATTGCTCGATGTTATCGCTACGAACGACCGCTAGCCGGTCGCTACCGCGAACTTTCCCAGCTGGGATTTGAGTATCTCTGCCCCGATCCAAAATCGGCGGTCAAACGTAGCCAGGAGATAGCGACCGGGTTTTTCGATTCGCTTGGGCTCCGCTCTG
>NZ_JAWRXS010000992.1:0-230 GCF_046534915.1 Burkholderia sp. SIMBA_051
GGCGCATAGCGGCGGGAGACCTTGGTGTGGTTTCTGGTGCAGTTGGCGCCCCGGCTGGGAGTGTGCTGTCGTCAATGGGCAGTATGCAGGCAAGCCTCGTCAAGCTTATAGGTGAAGTCCGTACCGCGGCCGATAGCATTGCCACTGGATCCAGTCAGATTGCATCTGGCAACGTTGACCTTTCGTCCCGCACGGAACAGCAGGCGGCCTCTCTCCAGGAGACAGCCTTG
>NZ_JAWRXS010000993.1:0-230 GCF_046534915.1 Burkholderia sp. SIMBA_051
GGTGGACCCGACCACGAAGTCCTGCACCTAGGAGATGAGCCGTGGGCAACATCATCGACAACTTCCGACGCACACGCTATGCGCGGCGTGGCTCGGCGCCACGTTTTACGCTGTTCCACGCGCTGCTCTGCGCAGCCGTCGTTGCGCTGCTCTACTGCATCAACGCGCACGCGGCCGCGCCGGGCATCACGGGCACGAATTTCGATCTGTCGGCCGAGGCCAACCGCATC
>NZ_JAWRXS010000994.1:0-230 GCF_046534915.1 Burkholderia sp. SIMBA_051
GGTTCTCCTCGAAAGCTATTTAGGTAGCGCCTCATGTATCACTGTAGGGGGTAGAGCACTGTTTCGGCTAGGGGGTCATCCCGACTTACCAAACCGATGCAAACTCCGAATACCTACAAGTGCCGAGCATGGGAGACACACGGCGGGTGCTAACGTCCGTCGTGAAAAGGGAAACAACCCAGACCGTCAGCTAAGGTCCCAAAGTCATGGTTAAGTGGGAAACGATGTGG
>NZ_JAWRXS010000995.1:0-230 GCF_046534915.1 Burkholderia sp. SIMBA_051
GGCTTGGGCGCTTTCACGTCCCGGTCGCGCGGGCCAGGAGCGGGTTTTCGTGAGTTACTGGCCATGACCGTCGCCTTCATTCGTGCCATCCGCATGTCCGGCCGCAGCCGGGGCGCCGGGGCGCAAGTACTTCAGTACCTGCCTGATCGCCTGGGCGTTGAGGCGCGTTTGCTCGACTCGCACGCGGCGGGCCGCATCGATTCGCGATTCGCGGGCTTCCCGGACGCGGG
>NZ_JAWRXS010000996.1:0-230 GCF_046534915.1 Burkholderia sp. SIMBA_051
GCCTCGGTGGTTTCGGCCAGGCGGGCGGGCGAGAACACGCCCTCTTCCCAGACCATCTTGCGGCCCGCCTCGCCCATGCGCTGGCGCAAGGCGGCGTCGTCGATCAGCCTTTCGAGCGCGGCGGTGAGCGCGGCCGGGTCCTTGGGCGGCACCAGGATGCCGGTTTCGCCGTCGCGGAACATCTCGGACACGCCGCCGACGTCGGTGCCGATGACCGGCAGGCCGCTGGC
>NZ_JAWRXS010000997.1:0-230 GCF_046534915.1 Burkholderia sp. SIMBA_051
GGTGCTACGGCTGCACGGCTCGCCCGTGTACTTCCGCCGCAAAGGCCGCGGCCAATATCAGCGCGCGCCGGAAGAGCAGCTGAAGATGGCGCTCGCGTCGCTCGAGCGCAAGCGCCAGCAGGCGCTGGTGCAGGCGCAGTACGAAGAGGAGCTGAAGGAAGGCAAGCTGCCGCAAGCGTTCGCCGGCAAGGTGCTCGCGCTGCTGACGCGACCGGACAAGAATTCGATCG
>NZ_JAWRXS010000998.1:0-230 GCF_046534915.1 Burkholderia sp. SIMBA_051
GGCGGGCAAGAATCGATCGCGATACGCGGGGTCTTTCTGCAGATACGGCGTGAGGTCAGCGATCTGGCCGGCCTTCACATATTCGTTGAGCGTGCCGCCGCCCCACGATTCGAACACGCAAGGCGGCTGATTCGCACCGAACGCCACTTTCAGCTTGGTCTTGTAAGCGTCGTTCAGGATGTGCGAGTTTTCGACCTTGTAGCCCGGGTTTTTTTGCTCGAAGCGGTCGG
>NZ_JAWRXS010000999.1:0-230 GCF_046534915.1 Burkholderia sp. SIMBA_051
GGGTGAGGGGTTGCAGGGCGCACGAGCCACGTAGCGCATGTCCTGTGTGACGCGAAATGGGGAGTTTTTGCAGAACGCGCTGCTAAAAAAGTGTCAGCCTTTTTGGCGCGAGAACTGAAGTGACTTACCGCGTGGCGCGGTCTAGCCATTTAGCGCCTCGCTCGCGAAGCGACTTTTGCGTTCGATCAGGAGCACGTCAAAACGCTTTCTGACAGTTTGCTTTCGAGAAG
>NZ_JAWRXS010000123.1:0-326 GCF_046534915.1 Burkholderia sp. SIMBA_051
GCTCAATTCCTGATCGAGATAGCCGGGCAGCAGTTCGAACGCCTGTTCGTGATCCATCACGCCTCCTGGTCCGTCGGCGCGAGCAGCGCCGCGAGTTGCTGACGGCCGCGCCCGAGGCGAGACATCACCGTCCCCATCGGGATGCCCACGATGGTGGCGATTTCCTTGTACGACAATTCTTCCAGCTCCCGCAACACGATCACCTCACGGTACTCCAGACGCAAGCCCCGCAACGCCTGATGCACGCGCTTCTGACTCTGGCTGCGTATCAGCATGGCTTCGGGGCCGTCGTCGTGGTTGGCCGTGCCGGCCTCGAGGCTGTGCAT
>NZ_JAWRXS010001000.1:0-230 GCF_046534915.1 Burkholderia sp. SIMBA_051
GAGGCATCAAACCGCCCGCGCGATCGAGCGCGGAAAGGTCATCGTACCCGCCGACATGCGTCTCGCCGATGAACACCTGCGGCACCGTGCGGCGGCCGGTCCGCGTCATCATTTCCTCGCGGCGGGCCGGGTCCTTGTCGATCAGTACCTTCTCAACGTGCTCGACGCCGCGCGACTTTAAAAGACGTTCGGCCATCTGGCAATACGGGCACACCTGCGTGCTGTACATG
>NZ_JAWRXS010001001.1:0-230 GCF_046534915.1 Burkholderia sp. SIMBA_051
GCAGCGAGTCGATGTCGAGCATGTCGCCCTGCACGACGTTCGCCGCGGCCGGGAAATCGGCCTTCGACGGATCGCGCACCAACGCGCGCACGCTGGCGCCGCGCTCGACGAGTTGCTGGACGACCTGGCGGCCGACGCGGCCGGTGGCACCGGTAACGAGAATGGTCATGATGTCTGCTCCTGAAATAACGGTTGGGTTGACCTGCCCTCGTAAGTTAGGTGATCCACCT
>NZ_JAWRXS010001002.1:0-230 GCF_046534915.1 Burkholderia sp. SIMBA_051
CGATGGACACGACGCTCGGCCCCTGCTTCATCCTCGCGCCTTCGAAATAGCGGCTGCCGTCCACGGTTTCGATGTAGCGCTGATCGCCGTCGCCCGCGAACACCGTGACGATTTCCGGAATGCCCGCCGTGCCGCCGAGCATGCCCGCGCGCAGCGGCGGGCGCGGATCGTCGTAGCGCACGTGATCGACGACTTCGAGCGCGGGGCGCGCGTCTTTCATGTAGTTCTGG
>NZ_JAWRXS010001003.1:0-230 GCF_046534915.1 Burkholderia sp. SIMBA_051
CTGCATACTCCAGCCCCTTCGATTTATGAACGGTAACGATCTGCACGAGGTTGCGATCCGACTCGAGCCGCAACTGCGCGTCTTCGCCGCCACCTTGCGTGCGTTGCGCGGCGAGCCAGCGCAAGGTCGGCGCGATGCCGGGTTGCGTGGCGGCGCGCGCCTGCACGAGTTCGGCCAGGTGGTTCACGTTCGTCAGACGACGCTCGCCGTCGGCTCCGGCGACCAGCCGT
>NZ_JAWRXS010001004.1:0-230 GCF_046534915.1 Burkholderia sp. SIMBA_051
GACGCCTTCCACGGGACTGTAGGCCTGCTGCACGTTGCCGCGGTAGGTTTTCGTGCCGAGCACAAGGCACGACCAGAAGCGCACCATCTTCGGCAGATGGTCGTCCCAGCGCCCGGCCAGCATGGCGTCGAAGACCGGACCGAGCAGCGCGTCCGCGCGCACGCGGTCATAGAACGCGTAGACGAGTTCGCGGATGTTGTCTTCGGTCGGCTCGGCGTAGGGGGCGGGGA
>NZ_JAWRXS010000124.1:0-326 GCF_046534915.1 Burkholderia sp. SIMBA_051
GGCGATCGCGCACGCGCAGGAAGAAGGCGCGCAGCGGCCCGGGCGCTTGCGTTGCACCCCAAGCGGCTTCGACCAGCATCGCCCGAGCATAAGAGCGCCCGCGCTTGGTGATGTGACCATGCCTGGCCGGTGCCGGACCGGATTGATAGACTGATGGATTGAGACCGAAGTAGCTCACCAACTTCTCCGGATTCGGAAACCGCGCGATGTCGCCGATGGCCGATAGCAGTCCGATCGCCACTGTGGTGTTCACGCCAGTGATCGTTAGCATCACGCGCAATCGCGCATCGTCGATGGTCGCTTGCGCGAGCGCTTGCTCCACCTCG
>NZ_JAWRXS010000021.1:0-29190 GCF_046534915.1 Burkholderia sp. SIMBA_051
CGGTCTGTCGGTCTGTCGGTCTGTCGGTCTGTCGGTCTGTCGGTCTGTCGGTCTGTCGGTCTGTCGGTCTGTCGGTCTGTCGGTCGATCGGTCGGCCCGCCGGTCGGTCGCTCGGCCCGTCGGTCGGTCGGCCCGTCGGCCCGTCGCTCGGTCGGTCCAGAATGACCCAGCCCGGCAACGGCACCCGGCGCTATCAGCCCGTCAAAGCTGCCCGGCTGCCCAGATCCCCCGCGCCATCCCCGACGCGGCCAACACGATCACCATCACGAGCACGGCCTGCCAGTGACCGATCCGCACATAGGTCCGTGCGCGGCCGAGATCCGGCATCTGCTGCCGCCGCGCGGCGATGCGCCAGCGGATCAGCCCGAGCATCGGCACGACCTCGAGCAGCAGGATCAGCACGAGCGCGGTCATCTTGAGGTGAAAGAGCGGCTCGTGAAGGTAATACGCGGCGCCTTTCTCGAGGCCGCCGAACGCGCGCGTGAGCCCTGTCGCGATCAGCACCAGCGCGGACAATCCCCACGCCGCATCGGCCTTGAACACGCCGGAGAGGTCGGCGGCCTGCGCGGACGCGATGACCCGGCGCAGCGCGCGGTTGCGCCCCGAGATCGCGGCGAACGCGACGCCGAACGCCATCAGGTGAACGGCTGCCAGCAACCAGCGGACGATCATTGCGCCTCCTTGTCGCCCGCGCGCCGCGCAGGCGTGGTCAGACGATCTGCTTGAGCGCCGCGTCGAGCGCGAGCACCGCGACGCGGTCGCCCTCGGTCACGAGCGGCGCGCGCATCACGATCTGCCGGTTATGGCCGACGGCTGCCGGCGAATCCCACAGCAGCTCGACCTTCGGCCGCCGGAACAGGCTGCCGCGACGCGGCGGCACGGCGGCCAGCTGCGCCCCCTGCTCACCCGCTGCCGGCGCAACCTGGCCGGGCCAGCGCACGGAGAGCTCGCGCGCATCGTACTGGCCGACCTTGCGGCTCTCCATCCAGACGATCGCGGTACGGGTAAGCGTATCGAGCGAGATCGCGTAGCGGCCGACCGCGAAACGGCGCGCGGCCACGTTGGTCCGCCACAGCGGCCGCGGCCGGCACATCCACACGATCGCCGCATACAGCGCCGGCGCGGCGATCAGCCAGCCGTTGGTCGCCGTCACCGCGTGCAGCGCAGAACGCCAGCCGGCCGCCCACGCGAACGCGCCGATCGACCAGACGGCAAACAGGAAACCGATCAGCGCGAACACCCGCAGCGCCTGGCGCAGCCACTGCGGCAGCGGATGGAACGGCCGCTCGGCGCGCGCGGCGGCGCCCGGCAGGGCCAGCAACAGGAAGATCAGCACGAGATAGACGAACGCCCAGGGCGACGACACCATCGCCGACAGCGACGCGCGATAGCCCATCTGGGACATCGAGAACAGCCAGCGCGCGAACAGCACGAGCCCGATCGCGCGCAATGCGAAGATCACGCCGGCGCCGGGGGCCGGCGCTGCGCGCGTCGTTTTCGTTCTCGCCAAGACTGCTCTCCTCTCGATGTTCGTGCGGGGCCGGATTTCACGGCACGGCCATTATAGGGACATTACCGTCTGGACAGATTGCCGGATGGCGTGCCGGCCCCCTTCCGGGGCCGTTCGCGGCGTCGGGCGCGGCGAGAATACAACAGATCCGCGCCGCAGATGTGACAACGCCCCGCCGGGGTCCCGGACGGGGCGTCGCTGAGGGCGTCAACCGCGGTGCGGCCGGCGGCCCGGCATCAGTTGGCGTTGACTTCGCGCAGCACCGTGCGGTGCTTCTGGCGCAGCAGTTCCTCGTAGCCCTTCACGTAGTTCTGCGCCATCACCTTCGACGAGAAGCGCGCTTCGAACGCGGCCCGCACCTTCTCGCGCGGCAGCGTATCGAGGCGGTTGAGCGCCGCGACGGCCGAGAGTTCGTCTTCGACGACGAAGCCCGACACGCCGTTGTCGATCACTTCCGGCACCGAGCCGCGCTTGAACGCGATCACCGGCGTGCCGCAGGCCATCGCCTCGATCATCACCAGGCCGAACGGCTCCGGCCAGTCGATCGGGAACAGCAGCGCGTGCGCGTTACCCAGGAATTCGGTCTTTTCCGACTCGCTGATTTCACCGATATACTCGACGTGCGGCAGCGCGAACAGCGGCTTGATCTTCTCTTCGTAGTACGCGCGGTCAGCCTTGTCGAGCTTCGCGGCGATCTTGATCGGCAGGCCGGCCTGCTCGGCGATGCGGATCGCGGTGTCGACGCGCTTTTCCGGCGAGATGCGGCCGAGGAACGCGAGATAGCTCGGCTTCACGTTCGGGATCGGCGTCAGCAGGTTTTCCGGCAGGCCGTGATACACGGTCGACAGCCAGTTCGCCTGCGGCAGCGGGATGCGCTGGTTGTCGGAGATCGACACGACCGGCACGTCGCTGAACGCGTTGAAGATCGGCTGCAGTTCCGGCAGGTCGAGACGGCCGTGCATCGTCGTGAGATGCGGGACCGGCTGGCGCGAGAACAGCGAGAACGGGTAGTAGTCGATGTGGCAGTGCAGGACGTCGAACTCTTCCGCGCGGCGGCGCACCTGCTCGAGGAGCAGCATGTGCGGGGCCATCACGTCGCGGATCGTCGGGTCGAGGCGCAGTGCCTGCGGCCAGCACGCTTCGAGCTTCGCGGAGGTCTGCGAATCGCCGCTCGCGAAGAGCGTGACGTCATGCCCCATCTCGACAAGTGCTTCGGTCAGATAGGACACCACTCGCTCGGTACCACCGTAAAGCTTCGGGGGGACTGCCTCATGCAACGGAGCGATTTGGGCGATTCGCATGCGTAACTCCTAAAAAATCGGCTAAAAACCAGGTATGGGTCGGCAACCTGCCAGCGGTCGGGCTGGATGCATTTCGTCCGACGGTCGGACGAATCAGCCTGCCGGGGCGTCGAACCCGCGCTGCTCAAGGAGCGTCGGCGACGCGACAGGCATAGAACGTTCGAAACGAAGACCCGTTGACAGGGGTTCGTAAAAAAACCTGGGATCGACCCCGGAGCCGATTATCTAGGGTTAATCCCGAGACGGCCCCCGACATTTCAAACACTTTACTTTGTTACAAAGGCGCAACACTTTGCAACCCGCGGACTCGGGTGTCCGTTCTAGAGTGGAAGGCCCTTTTGGCGATCCTTGTCACCCGTGCGTGCCGGCAGCGATTCCGGCACATGAAACAGGACGGGATGCCAGATTTTATCTCAAAATCGCTCGCGAGCCTCTGGCCCAGGCAAGATTCGCGCAGCGCGACGCAGGCCTTGTTTACAATGCCGGATTATTCAGTCCGAGCGCACGCCGGCATGCGATCCAGCCGCCACGCTCAATCACCGAATCACCGCACGCATATTTTGGAATCTCTTACCCCCGCCCAGCGCAACGCCCACAACGCGAAGCTCTCGAGCTACGCGCACCGGCCGATTGCGTTCCTGTTCCGCTACATCCGCCTGCATCCCGTTGCTCACCTCGTCGTGCTCTGCAGCGTGCTGGCTGCCGTCGGCTGCGCGCTCGGCTCGCAATACGCGATCAAGCACCTGATCGACGTGCTGGCGACCGGGCGTCATCATCCGGGCCCGCTGTGGAGCGCGTTCGCGCTGCTCGTCGGACTGATCGCGGCCGACAACCTGCTGTGGCGGGTCGGCGGCTGGGCCGCCGCGCACACGTTCGTCGCGGTCACCGGCGACCTGCGGCGTGACCTGTTCCAGTATCTGATCGGCCATTCGCCGACTTACTACTCGGAAAAGCAGCCGGGCACGCTCGCGAGCCGCATCACGGCCACGTCGAACGCGGTCTATACGTCGGAGAACACGATGGCGTGGAACGTGCTGCCGCCGTGCATCGCGGTGATGGGCGCGATCCTGATGATCATCGTCGTCAATCCGCTGATGGCCGCCGGCCTGCTCGGCTGCTCGGCCGTGCTGTCGATCATCCTGTTCAAGCTGGCCGGGCGCGGCTCGGCGCGCCACCACGCATTCGCGGCGAAGGCCGCGGCGGTCGACGGCGAGCTCGTCGACGTGATCGGCAACATGGGGCTCGTGCGTGCGTTCGGGATGACGGTGCGCGAACAGAAGCGCTTCAGCGCAACGATCAAGGCGGAGATGGACGCGCGCCAGCAGAGCCTGTTCTATCTCGAGAAGCTGCGGCTGCTGCATGCGGTGATCACCGCGATGCTGTCGGCCGGCCTGCTCGGCTGGGCGCTGTGGCTGTGGGACCAGGGCCGCGCGACGTCAGGCGACATCGTGCTCGTCAGCTCGCTCGGCTTCACGATCCTGCACGGCACGCGCGACCTCGCGGTCGCGCTCGTTGACGTCACGCAGCACGTCGCGCGCCTGTCCGAAGCCGTGAAGACGCTGCTCGAACCGCACGGGATGCCCGACCACTCCGACGCGAAGCCGCTGGCGGCCACCGGCGGGCGCGTCGACTTCGAGCGCGTGACGTTCGCGTATCCGCACCGCCGCGCGATCCTCGACCACTTCGACCTCCATATCGAGCCGGGCCAGCGCGTCGGCCTCATTGGCAAGTCGGGCGCCGGCAAGTCGACCGTGCTCGCACTGCTGCAGCGCTTCTACGACACGCAGGACGGCGTCGTGAAGGTCGACGGCCAGGACGTGAAGGTGATCACGCAGGACAGCCTGCGCCACGCGATCGCGCTCGTGCCGCAGGACATCTCGCTGCTGCACCGGACGATCTACGACAACATCGCCTATGGCCGCCCCGACGCGACCCGCGAGCAAGTGCTCGCCGCCGCGCGCGACGCGCGCTGCGCGGAGTTCATCGAAGCGATGCCGGAAGGCTATGACACGATCGTCGGCGACCGCGGCGTCAAGCTGTCGGGCGGCCAGCGCCAGCGCATCGCGATCGCGCGCGCGATCCTGAAGGATGCGCCGATCCTGCTGCTCGACGAAGCGACGTCCGCACTCGACAGCTCGTCCGAGGAAGCGATCCAGAGCGCGCTCGACCGCCTGATGGTCGGCCGCACGGTGATCGCGATCGCGCACCGGCTGTCGACGCTGCGCAACTTCGACCGGATCATCGTGATGAGCAACGGCAAGGTGATCGACGACGGCAGCCCCGACGTGCTGCGCAACCGCCCCGGTCTGTACCGCGACCTGCTCGCGAAGCAGCACGGCCGCCATCACGCGCCCGACGGCACCGCGCCGACCGGCGAACGCGTGGCCTGACGCCGCGGCACGCAACCGATAAAAAAGCCGCCTGTGCGAAGCACGGCGGCTTTTTTCATGGCATCGCGCGGCATCCGCCGCGCGGCGCGCCGGCTACACGCGCTGCAGGTCGCGCAGGAAGTTGTCGCGCCACACCGACACGTTGTTCTCGCGCAGTTGCGCGATCATGTCCGCATACCGCGCGCGCCGCTCGGCGAGCGGCATCGTCAGTGCCTGCGACAGCGCATCGGCCATCCCGTCGATGTCGATCGGATTGACGATCAGCGCGCCCGTCAGCTCGCGCGCGGCCCCCGCGAAGCGCGACAGCACCAGCACGCCCGGATCGTCCGGATTCTGCGCGGACACATACTCCTTCGCGACGAGGTTCATGCCGTCGCGCAACGGCGTGACGAAACCCACGCGCGCCAGCCGGTACAGCGCGGCCAGCACTTGCCGGTCGTACTGGCGGTGAATGTAGAGGATCGGCGCCCAGTCGAGTTCCGCGTAGCGGCCGTTGATGCGCCCCGACTCCGCTTCGAGCTGCAGGCGGATGTCCTGGTACGCGCGCAGGTCGGCGCGCGTCGACGGCGCGATCTGCAGGAACGACACGCGGTTGCGAATCGACGTCTGGTGCTCCAGCAGTTTCTCGAACGCGCGGAACCGCTCGACGAGCCCCTTCGAATAATCGAGCCGGTCGACGCTCATGATCAACTGGCGCCCGCGCAGCGACGTCGCCAGCGTGCGCACGGCCTTGCCGTTCTCGGCCGCCTGCGCGAGCGACGCGATCTCGTCCGGATACACGCCGATCGGATAGGCGGCCGCGCGCAGCGTGTTGCCGAACGCGCTCACGCGCACCGTGTGCTCTTCGCGCGCCACTTCGCCGCCCGCCTCGAACTCGATGTAGTCGCAGAACGCGCGCAGGTCGGGCTCGGTCTGGAAGCCGAGCAAGTCGAACGCGCACAGCGACTCGACAAGCTCGCGATGCGGCGGCACGTTGACGAGCACCTGCGCGGCCGGAAACGGAATGTGCAGGAAAAAGCCGATGCGGTTCTTCACGCCGGCCTCACGCAGCGCACGCGCGAACGGGATCAGGTGATAGTCGTGCACCCAGATCACGTCGTCGTCCTGCAGCAGCGGCACGAGCTGCTGCGCGAGCCACACGTTCACGCGGCGGTAGCCGTCGAACTCGTGGCGGTCGTACTGGATCAGGTCGGCGCGGTAATGGAACGCGGGCCACAGCGTCGCGTTCGAGAAACCGCGGTAGTACTGGTCGTAATCGCGGCGCGACAGCCCGACGGTGGCGAACGTCACGGGGCCGCGCTCCTCGATGCGGATCTGCGGCGCACCGGATGCGACCACCTCGCCGCTCCAGCCGAACCACATGCCGCCCGTCTCCTTCAGCGCGTCGTAGACGCCGATCGCGAGGCCACCCGCCGCCGGTTCGCCTTCCGAAATCGGCGCGACGCGGTTTGAAACGATGATGAGTCGACTCATGCGCCCCGCTGCTCCGCGCCAAGCCAGCGGGCGATCTGTGCGTGCAGCGCGTCGACCGAGTCGAGCCGCATGCGGGCCGACGTCTCGCCCGCGCCGACCTTGATCGACAGACCGCCCCGCGCGTTGACCACCGCGAAGCCCTTCTCGTCGGTCAGGTCGTCGCCCGCGAACAGCGGCACGCGGCCCGCGAACGGCGGCTCGTCGAGGAACGCGGCCAGCGCGCGCCCCTTGTCGACACCCTTCGGCTTGATCTCGAACACCATCTTGCCCGGCTGCAGCACATACGCGTCCGCATATTCGGCGACGAGGCGCTCGGCCGCTTCGCGCGCGGCCGGCTCGCGCTCGGGCGCATTGCGGTAGTGCAGCGCGACGGCCGCGCCCTTGATTTCGAGCAGCATGCCCGGATGACGGTCGACGACGGACGCGAGCTCGCGCTCGATGCGCAGCAGCCGGTCGTCGTTGAAGCCGATGCGCTGCGTGTCGCCGTTCGCGTCGCGACGCTCGGCGCCGTGCAGGCCGGCGATCGGCAGGTCCGGCATGTTCAGGAACGCGTCGAGGTTGTCGATGCCGCGGCCCGACACGACGGCGAGCGCGCCATGCGAGCGGCGCCGCAGTTCATCGAGCAGCGTCAGCAGCGACGGCGGCACGTGAATGCTGTCGGGCGTCGGCGCCAGTTCGACGAGCGTACCGTCGAAGTCGAAAAAGAACGCGGTATCGGTCAGGGACAGGGAAGCCGGAACGGATTGCATCGATTCGATGGTCTGAGGAGCGGCCTGCAAACGCGCGGCCGCCGCTGCGAGAATGGAATTGTGCGCATCTTACCGCGCCTGCGTACCGAGATGGGCGAAACCGGCGCATGGCGGACCTCGCGCCACCGTCCGCGCCAACTGCGACATATTGCCCCGCTCGCCCGTGCCGTACGGGTTTCGAAAGGACGCGGGCGCGGGAATTGCGCTACAGTCGGCAACCGCCGGCCGCGCGACGCATGGCGCCGCGCCGGCCGACGACCGTTCCGTCCGATCGAGCCCCAGGATGTCGTCTGCCCGTCCCGCGCCGCACCGGCGCCACCTCATCACCCGCTTCGTCCGCACGGCCGCGGCGCTGACCGCCGCCGTCGCGCTCGCCGCCTGCACGCACGACGAGCCGAACTGGCACCTGACCAACGTCACGGGCCACCTGCCCGACCTGTCGTTCACGCTGACCGGCGGCGACGGGCATCCAATCGACGCGAACGCATTTCGCGGCCGCATCGCGCTCGTCTACTTCGGCTATACGCACTGTCCGGATGTCTGCCCCGAAACGATGGCGCGGCTGATGGAAGTGCTCGCGAAGCTCGGCCCGCAGGCGAACGACGTGCGCATCCTGTTCGTCTCGGTCGATCCCGCGCGCGACACGCCGCAGGCGATGCAGTCGTACGTCGCCGCGTTCGATGCCGCGCACGCCCGTGGGCTGACCGGCACCGACGGCCAGATCGAATCGCTCGCGAAACGCTATCGCGTCGCGTACCAGATGGAAAAACGCGATCCGTCCGGCGGCTACGAAGTCACGCACAGCTCGGCCGTCTACATCTTCGACGCGAACGGTCGCGCGCGCTTGCTCGCGACCGACCGCGACTCGCCCGACGCCATCGCCGCCGATGTGCGCCGGATCATCGACACTGCCTCCCCCTCCCGAACTCCGACATGAAGACGACCCTCAAGACGTTCGCCCTCCTCGCCGCACTGTGCACCGGCGCGCACGCCTACGCCGCCGGCGCGATCACCGCGCAGAACGCGTGGGTGCGCTGGCTGCCGAACCAGTTGCCCGCGGGCGGCTACGTGACGCTCGTCAATACGGGCGACAAGCCGGTCGATCTCGTCGACGTCGACAGCCCCGACTACGGGATGGCGATGCTGCACCAGACCGTGTCGAACGGCTCGACGCAGAAGATGGAAATGGTCGACAAGCTGACGATCCCCGCGCGCGGCAAGGTCGACATCGCGCCGGGCGGCTATCACTTCATGCTCGAGGAACCGAAGCACGCGATCAAGCCCGGCGACACCGTGCGTCTGCGCCTGAAGTTCTCCGACGGCGAAACGGTCGACACGCCGTTCGCCGTGAAGTCGCCGGCCCAGGCGAAGTGATGCGCGCGCGATGAACGTCCTGTACTGGCTCGATCCGTGGGAACCGTCGCCGACCGTGGTCATCGCGGTGCTGACGGCCGCCGTCCTGTTCGCGCGCGGCGTGAAGAAGGCGAAGGTGTCGCCGCTGCGGCAGTTCTCGTTCTGGTTCGGGCTGACGGCGCTCTACATCGCGCTGCATACGCGGCTCGACTACTTCTTCGAGCACGAATTCTTCCTGCATCGCGCGCAGCACCTCGTGCTGCATCACCTCGGGCCGTTCTTCATCGCACTGGCGTACCCGGGCGCGGCGATCCGCGCGGGCATTCCGTTTCGCTGGCGGCAGCGCTTCGTGCGCCCCGCGCTCGCGTGGGCGCCCGTGCGCGCGACGCTCGACGTGGTGTTCCATCCGGTCGTCGCGGTCGTGCTGTTCGTCGGGCTGATCTATTTCTGGCTGCTGTCGCCGATCCACTTCGTCGCGATGCTCGACTGGCGCCTGTATCGCGTGATGAACTGGAGCATGGTGATCGACGGGCTGCTGTTCTGGTGGCTCGTCGTCGATCCGCGTCCCGCCCCGCCCGCGCGGCTGTCGCCGGGCCGCCGGATCCTGATCGTCGTCGCGGCGATCCCGCCGCAGATCGCGCTCGGCGCGCTGATCTTCTTCACGCCGCACGAGCTGTACCCGATCTACTCGATCTGCGGACGCGCGTTCACGTGGCTCAGCCCGTTGCGTGACCAGCAGATCGGCGGCTTGCTGCTGTGGATTCCGGGTTCGATGATGAGCGTGATCGGCGCGCTGATCGCGCTGCGGCACTGGCTGCGGCTGTCCGCGCGCGGCCGTCTGCTCGACGAGCGCGCTGCCGCCCGCCGCGCGGAGCGCCCGTCGGTGACACGCCCCGCCCACTGACGGCGCGGCGCGCCGCGCGTCAGCCGCGCGCGCTGGTCATCCACACGTGCGGGATGCCGTCCTCGTCGTGCACGTCCGAGTTCGGCGTGAAGCCGAATGCCCCGTAGAAACGCTGCAGGTGGGCCTGTGCATGCAGGCTCACCTGCGTATCCGGCCACTGCGCGCGGATGTGCTCGAGCGCGCGCGAGATCAGCGCGTTACCGAGGCCCGCGCCGCGAAACGGCGCGGTCGTCAGCACGCGGCCGATGCGCACGTCGGTATTCTGCGCATCCGGCAACAGCACGCGCAGGTAGCCGGCGAGGCGGCCCGCCGGATCGTACGCGGCCAGATGCCACGCCGCCTGGTCCGCATCGTCGATGTCGCGATACACGCAGTTCTGCTCGACGACGAACACGGCGCTGCGCGCGTCGAGGATCGCATAGAGTTCACGCGCGGTCAGCGCGTCGAAGGATTTCCAGCGCCAGTCGAGATCGTCGGCGCGCGCGGAGGCGGCAGGTGCGGAAGCGGTCATGGTCGTCCTGATTCGGGGCGCGCCGGCCGGCGCGCGGCAACCGTCGATTATGCCTCGAAGCACACGCAGCACGCACGCGCCCTGCCGCGCACGAAAAAGGCCCCGCAATTGCGCGGGGCCTGTCCGTCATGCCGGCATCTGGCCGAAGCGGCCGTTGTTGAAATCGTCGATCGCGGTCCGGATTTCCTCTTGCGAGTTCATCACGAACGGCCCGTAACCGACGACCGGCTCATCGATCGGCTCGCCGCTCAAAATCAACAGCTTGGCGTCGCCGTTCGCTTCGATGTCGACGTCGCGGCCGTCGCGGCTCAGTTGCACGAACTGCGCTTCGCGGGCGACCGTCTCGCCGTTCACCAGCAGCGTACCGTCGAGCACCACCACCGCGAGCGTCCGCCCGTCGGCGATCGGGAACCGCGCGCGGCCGCCGGCTGCGAGCCGCACGTCCCACACGTCGATCGGCGTGTGCGTGCGGGCCGGCCCGCGCCGTCCGTCGAATTCGCCCGCGATGATCCGCGCACGCCCCGCACCGTCCGGCAGCTCGACCACCGGGATGTCCGCGTTCAGCAGCGTCTGGTAGCCGGGCGCGCCCATCTTGTCGGCGGCGGGCAGGTTCACCCACAGCTGCACCATCTCGAGCGGACCGCCGCGCTTCGTGAACGCCTCCGAGTGGAATTCCTCGTGGAGGATCCCGCTCGCGGCCGTCATCCACTGCACGTCGCCCGGGCCGATCACGCCGCCCGCGCCGGTCGAGTCGCGGTGAGCGACTTCGCCGTCATAGACGATCGTCACGGTTTCGAACCCGCGATGCGGATGCTGACCCACCCCGCGCGGGGCCGAAGCCGGCTCGAAGTTCGCGGGGCCCGCATAGTCGAGCAGCAGGAACGGGCTGAGGTGCGCCCCGTGAGACTGATAGCTGAACATCGAACGCACCGGGAAACCGTCGCCGACCCAATGGCCACGCGGCGCGCTGTAAACACCCTGGATCTTCTTCATTTGCCTTCTCCGAATTGCGGCGAAACACGTGCTTCGCATCCTGGGTATGAATATAGAGATGGAACGATCGATCCGGTAGACTGCGAAAATCGCACTCAGCGTTCTATTTGATGAACGATCAACAACGAGATCTGAACGATCTCTATTACTTCGTGCAGGTGGTCGAGCACGGCGGTTTCGCACCGGCCGGGCGCGCGCTCAACCTGCCGAAATCGAAGCTGAGCCGCCGCATCGCGCTGCTCGAGGCGCGGCTCGGGATGCGGCTGATCCAGCGCTCGACGCGCCGTTTCACCGTCACCGACGTCGGCCAGACCTACTACGCGCACTGTCGCGCGATGCTCGTCGAAGCGGATGCCGCCGACGAAGCGATCGCGCTGTTGCACGAGGAGCCGCGCGGCATCGTGCGCGTCAGCTGCCCGGTCGTGCTGCTGGATTCGCTGGTCGGCACGATGATCGCCGCGTTCATGGCCGCGTGCCCGCGCGTCGAGATTCACCTGGAGGCGACCAACCGGCGCGTCGACGTGGTCGGCGAAGGGATCGACGTCGCGATCCGCGTGCGCCCGCCGCCGCTCGAGGACAGCGATCTCGCGCTGCGTGTGCTGGCCGAGCGCGGCCAGTGCCTCGTCGCGAGCCCCGCATTGCTGCGCGAGCTCGGCACGCCGGCCGTCCCCGCCGACCTGACCCGCCTGCCGAGCCTCGATCACGGCGTGCCGCAGGCCGCGCACGTCTGGCGGCTGCGCGGCCCCGACGGCGCGCAGGCGGAAATCCACCACCAGCCGCGCCTCGTGACGGGCGGCATGCTCGCGCTGCGCGCGGCGGCCGTCGCGGGTGTCGGCGTCGTGCAACTGCCGACGATGATGGTGCGCGACGAAGTCGCGCGCGGCGAACTGGTGACCGTGCTGCCGAACTGGGCGCCGCGGCGCGAGATCGTGCACGCGGTGTTCGCGTCGCGGCGCGGGCTGCTGCCCGCGGTGCGCGCATTGCTCGACTTCCTGACCGAACGGTTCGCCGAACTCGCACCCGATTGAGCGGGCTCGCCTGCTCCTGCGCGGCACGTTCGGCATCGCGCTCAGCGAACCGGACGCTGCAGACGGGCCGCGCGTGCCGTAGACTGCGGGACGCGCATCGCGCTTTTCACAACCCTGCCGTTCTCCACCCTTATCGCATTTCAGCCATGTTCACGCTGTCCAACGATCCCCACGCCTCCAAGGCCGAACTCTATGCGACGCTCGTCGAGCAGGCACGCGCGCTCGTCGAATCGGAACGCGACCTGACCGCGAACGCCGCGAACTTCTCCGCGCTCGTCTATCACTCGCTCGACCGCCTGAACTGGGCCGGCTTCTATTTCTTCGACGGCTCGGAACTCGTGGTCGGCCCGTTCCAGGGCAAGCCCGCGTGCGTGCGGATCGCGCTCGGCAAGGGTGTATGCGGCACGGCCGCGCAGACCCGCGAGACGCAGGTCGTGCGCGACGTGCATGAATTCCCGGGCCATATCGCCTGCGATGCCGCGTCGGAATCGGAAATCGTCGTGCCGCTGGTGGCCGCCGACGGCACGCTGATCGGCGTATGGGACGTAGACAGCCCCGTTGCCGCACGTTTCGACGACGAGGACCGCAACGGGATGGAAGCGCTGTGCCGCGTGTTCGTCGAACACGCGTGGGAGAAGGCGCGCGGTTAAGCGACGTTCGCAGCGTGACGCTGCCGGTCGCGGCAGGGAGACGGCGGCCTGCTGACCGTCCCGCGCGACTGCCAATGAATGACACGGGCCCCACGACGGGGCCCGTTTCGATTGCGCCTTTAAGTGCGGGCTGCCGCGCGTCAGGCCGCGTGCGTGCCGGAGAGCGCCGCGAACGCCTGCGGCTTCACGTCGTCCGACAGGATCTCGAAGCCCTGCTCCGTCACCACGACCATGTGCTCCCATTGCGCGGACAGCGAATGGTCCTGCGTGACGACCGTCCAGCCGTCCGCCAGCACGCGCGTGTCGCGCTTGCCCGCATTCAGCATCGGCTCGATCGTGAAGATCATCCCCGGCCGCAGCGGCACGCCGGTGCCCGGGCGGCCATAGTGCAGCACCTGCGGCTCGTCGTGGTACACGTCGCCGATCCCGTGCCCGCAGTACTCGCGAACCACGCTGAACCCTTCGCGATGCGCGACCTGCTGGATCGCATAGCCGACGTCGCCGAGCGTCGCGCCCGGACGCACCGCGCGGATGCCCGCATGCATCGCCTCGTAGGTCGTCGCGACGAGGCGCCGCGCCAGTTCACCCGGCTCGCCGACGAAGTACATGCGGCTCGTGTCGCCGAACCAGCCGTCCTTGATCACCGCGATGTCGAGATTCACGATGTCGCCGTCGCGCATCGGCCGCGACGACGGAATACCGTGACAGACCACATGGTTGACCGACGTGCACAGGGTTTTCGGATAACCGTGATAGCCGATGTTCGCCGGGATCGCGCCGAGTTCGTCGATGATGTATTCGCGGCAGCGGGCGTCCAGTTCGTCCGTGGTGACGCCCGGCTTCACGTGCTCGGTGATCATCGTCAGCACGCGGGACGCGAGCTTCGCGGCCTCGCGCGACTTGTCGATTTCCGCGGCGCCGCGGATCGGGATTTCTCGCTTCGCCATTACGCCACCTGCTCGATGTCGCGCGCCACCGACTCGGTCGGCCCCGCATCGCCGCCGCGCGCTTCGATCTCGATCAGCATGCGGCAGATATCGCCGTAGGACAGCGACGGATTGAGTTCCGACAGCATCCCGACACGCAGCCAGTGTTCCGCCTGCGCATTGATCGAACGGCTCAGCGCGGTACTGGTCGAGCGCAGCCGTTCATGCATGTGCTCGGATATCTTGATGATTCCCATATAACCCTAATTAAACGAAGTGTAGTCGTTTCGTATATTACGCTCGGGCCGGTCGACGGGCAAGCGTTCCGATTCCGTCCACACCCCGTTGACATCGAATTCCAGCTTGCTGGACAATAAATCCATCATGCAGGAATCCACCCGCCCGCCCGTCGACGACACCGGCATCAACGAACGCATCGCCCGGCGCGTGCGCGACTTGCGCACGCTACGAGGCTACACGCTCGATGCGCTCGCCGCGCGTTCGGGCGTCAGCCGCTCGATGATCTCGCTCATCGAGCGCGCGTCGGCGAGCCCGACGGCCGTCGTGCTCGACAAGCTCGCGGCGGGTCTCGGTGTGTCGCTGGCCGGGCTGTTCGGCGGCGATCGCGCCGACGCGCCCGCGCAGCCGCTCGTGCGGCGCGCGCAACAGGCGGAATGGCGCGATCCGGCGTCCGGTTACGTGCGGCGCAATCTGTCGCCGCCCGGATGGCCGTCGCCGCTCCAGCTCGTCGAGGTCGATTTCCCGCCCGGCGCGCGCGTCGCGTACGACTCCGGCGGGCGCGAAAGCGCACTGCATCAACAGGTGTGGGTCGTCGATGGGCGCGTCGACGTCACGCTGGGCGACCAGCTTCACGAACTTCACACCGGCGACTGTCTGGCCATGCGTCTCGATCAGCCGCTGATTTTCAGCAACCCGTCGTCGCAGGCCGCGCGCTATGTCGTCGCGATCTGCGATGTTCCCGCCGCCGCCGGCGCGCGGAGTGTGTCATCCGTTCAAAGCCGCCAGGCGCAGGAGCCCGTATGAATTCCCCGAAACAGCGTGACGACGTGCGCCTGATCGATTGCAGCGAGGCCGAGCATGCCGCGGCCATCCTCGAGATTCTGAACGACGCGATCGTGAACTCAACCGCGCTGTACGACTACCGGCCGCGCCCGCCCGAAGCGATGGTCACGTGGTTCGCGACGAAGCGCGCCAACGGTTTTCCGGTCGTCGGCGCGGTCGACGAATCGGGCACGCTGGTCGGCTTCGCGAGCTGGGGCACGTTCCGCGCATTTCCGGCGTTCAAGTACACGGTCGAACACAGCGTCTACGTGCACCGCGACCATCGCGGCCGCGGGCTCGGGGAGCTGCTGCTGCGCGAATTGATCCGGCGTGCACGCGAAGCCGACGTGCACGTGCTGGTCGGTTGCATCGACGCCACCAACGGCGGCAGCGTCGCGCTGCATACGCGCCTCGGCTTCGTGCACTCGGGCACGATCACCGAAGCGGGCTTCAAGTTCGGCCGCTGGCTCGATGCGGCGTTCTATCAGTTGACGCTCGACACCCCCGCGCAGCCGGTGGATGGCTGATCGGCATCACTGAGCGTTCGGCGATCTCCCGCTGACGCGGGCGATGCGGACGGCCCGCGCCACGACGACACCACCCTTGGTTCGGCGGCTCCCACTGACGCGGGCGATGCACACGCCCCCGCCACGACGACCACCGCCCTCGCAGCGATAACGCGATCAAGCCGGCGTTGTCCCCGCGCCTCCAGGCTTTCCCTCCGCGTCCCGGGCCCCGGGCCCTGACCCCGCACCTTCGCCCCGTGACGACGGGTGTGACGTTCGCCGCATTCTTGTGCGAGAACGGCAGCGATACGGTATTCCCCAGCGGCCGCAGCGCGGTCGCATACCGATCCATCACTCGGAGGATGCCGTATGAAAACGCCCCATGCCCTGCCGTACCATCCCGATTCGCGACACGACGCCGGCCTCGCGCGACGCGCGCTCCGCTGCGTGGCGTGCTCGCTTGCCGCCCTTCCGCTTTTCTGCGGACAAGCGTTCGCGGCCGGCGCGTGTCCGACGCCGTTCGTGTTGAGCGGCAACACCGATCTGCTGTGGAAGGAAGTCACCAACAACCAGTGGCGCAACATGCTGCCGCGCGGCTGGACCGACAACGGTTTTCACTTCTACAGCCGGGTGCGCAGCCGCGGTCCGGAGAACGGCATCAACACGCCGTCGGATCTCGAGTCCGAAATCCGCAAGCAGAGTGCAGACGAGCCGGCCGGTGGCAACAACCCGAATCGCCGGGCGATCACGCTGCCGATCTTGAACAGCAAGGGCCAGCATCTGCTGGTGATTTACGACTACGACGGCAAAAGTACGTCGAAGTGCGAGCTGGTGACGTTGACGTATCCGGCGGAATAGATGCGTGAATGACGTGCTGGAAAAGGAAAAGCCTCGCGGAAGCGGGGTTTTTTCTTTCTGGTTGGGAGGCGCGAGCCGCACAGCCCCTACGCGACGATCGACCATGCGGCAAACAACCCGATCGCGACCTTGATGCTTCGCACGGTACAGCTCGCCTGCCGGGCTCCGGATGCAAAGCTTGTCGCTCCAATGGAAGGGCTCCCGCTGTTCCAGACGGCGGTTCATGCCCGCCTGTTGCGGGCCGAGACGACACGTTCGATCCTACGCGAAAGCCTCGCGATCACGGTTCGCGCGTCCGCAATTGGCGAGTACACTGAAAATTCAATCGCAGCAGGAGAATGTGATGATTGACGCTGGCCCTCAAAGCACTTTCCGAGGCCTGCCGCTTACGGTGGAGCAGGACGCGGAAGTAAAGCACTACATAACCGATCGAACTCGGCGCGGGCTGCCCTGGGACACGCCGGAGTTGAGCGCGATGCTCGAGGACATGCTGCATCCCCCGGGTGACGGGGACGAGGACGGGGACGACGATGTCGCCTCCCCGGCAGACGAAGCTCGAGCCGCCGCCGAACGTGCAGAGGCATCGATCGACGATGCGATGGATCCCATCGAGGCGAATGAGGAGTGGAACGCGGCCATGGAGTCGGAAGCCATGAAAGGGCCCCGACGATAACCTGCAGACGTCACGCCGAGGATGAAGCAGCACCTGCGTGCCTTATCGGATGGCGCGCGGCTACGAAACCTTGCGCGGCCATTGTCCCCGCCCCTGAGGCAAGAAGTAGTCCGGTCCGGAAGTAGAGAAATTCGGCATGATGTGTCCATCGGACACTGGTCAATGCGCGTCGATTGCCAACTGGATCCACAGATGGTCAGTTTGTAGGCGTGGTAAGCGCGAGCCTTATCCTGCAAGACTCCCGCCCCTTGCCGTAGCAAATTCGCAGCACGCAAAAAAGCCCGCCTTCAGCGGGCTTTCGCGTTTGTGGAGCGGCAAACAGGCATCCTCGTCACTCCAACGGCTGCAACGCGGCAACCCTGTTCCGGCCGATCGTTTTCGCATAGTACAGCGCCTCGTCGGCCGCCTTGATTACCGCGTCGGGCTCATTGTCCTGTTCCGGCGTCCAGCTGGCGAGGCCAATACTGGCCGTGACGCGCCCATACTCGCTGCCGGCATGTTCGAGCGCCAGTTCGTCGATTGCCGCACGAATCCGCTCGGCGATCTGCGCGGCGCCGGCCGGCGGCGTATCGGGAAGCAGCACGACGAATTCCTCCCCGCCGTAGCGCGCCGCGGTATCGACCGGCCGGCGGATGTTTTCGCCGATGCAGCGGGCGACCGCCGCCAGCGCGTCGTCCCCGGCCTGATGCCCGTAGGTGTCGTTGTAAGCCTTGAAGCGATCGACGTCGACGAACAGCAGCGAGAAGACGGAATGCGTGCGCCTCGCGCGACGCCATTCCCGATCCA
Source organism: Burkholderia sp. SIMBA_051 (assembly GCF_046534915.1). Taxonomy (NCBI): domain Bacteria; kingdom Pseudomonadati; phylum Pseudomonadota; class Betaproteobacteria; order Burkholderiales; family Burkholderiaceae; genus Burkholderia; species Burkholderia sp. SIMBA_051. The sequence continues at coordinate 17,674 of NZ_JAWRXS010000021.1, forward strand.
GCACCTCCCCGAAACTACGTCGATTGTTCAGGCCGGTGAGCCCGTCGGTACGCGCCAGCAGCACCAGCTCGGACTCGGCCCGCATCCGGCGGCGCAGTTGCCCGCTCAGCAGGAAAGACAGCGCGATGAACGCGACGCCGAACGTCGCCACCAGTGCGCCGATCGTCACTGCGCGGTGCCGCCACGCGGCATAAACGTCCTGCTCGCCTTCTGCAACCATGATGATCAGCGGCAACTTCGGCAGGTGTTTGAAATAGTAGAGGCGACGCACACCGTCGATTGAAGCCGTTTCCGAGAATACGCCCTCCGACGCACGCTGAAATCGTCGAAAGGTCGTCGCCTTGCTGATATCGCGACCGACGATGCTGACGTTATACGGTTGACGCATCACCATGATCCCGTCCTTGCCAATCAGCGACATCGAACCGTGCTGCCCCAGCGACAGGCCCGCAAACAGGTTGTGGAAGTATTCGAGATTGATCGCAATCAGCGCGACGCCGCCGAACGATCCGTCTGGGTTCGAGATGCGCCGAGACAGCACAATGCAGAGCATGCCAGCGCGCAAGCGCGACACGAACGGATCGCTCACATAGAGTCCCACGTCGGGATGATCGCGATGCACGGTGAAGTATTTGCGATCGGCGAAATTGCCCTTGCGGGGCACGTCGTTGGCCGAATCGAGAACGATATCGCCGTTCGCGTCGAGTACCAGTTGCGAACCAATGAAGGGGGCACTCATCGCATGATCGAACAGCACGCCGCGCCGCAACGCGGGCGCTGCCGACATCACATCAGGCCGTTGCAGACCCTGAATCACCGCCTGCAACGACAGGTCGTAGAGTTCGAAGTTGCGCTCGATGTCGCGCTCGGCGATCAGGCCGAGATTGCGCGAGGTTTCGCTTGCGCGCTCCAGTGCGTCGTTCCGGCTCTGAAATAGCTGCAGCACGCACAGGCCCATCAGTGCGCACGCGATCACGATGCCAACCGCCACGATGACGTAGGGGGCCGCCGTACGACGATGCATGGTGTCCTCAGCGCAAAATGAGCCGCGCCCGTCGTTCGGCGCGTGGTTTCCGCATACTAAATCGGACGGGTACATTTGAACACTCGGCGCGTACCCGACTAGAATCCGAACAGCAAAAAGCAACTTTGTGTCCGACTGATGACAAACCCTGCCCCACTACCCCAGGCGGCTTTCCCAAGGATGAAAACGGCGCCGGAAAAAGAAAAAGCCCTGATTTCTCAGGGCTTTTTTCTTTGCTACTTGGAGGCGCGAGCCGGAGTCCTAAACGGCTTTGCAGGCCGTCAGATCCTCATTATTTTCAAATACTTACAGAAATTGACCGCCCGCGTTGACCACTTTAGGAAGTTAGCGCTTAATCTTATCCAGGTGCGCCATCACGTCGAACGATCTCCAGCACGACTGAGCAAGGTCGGAACCAGAGGGCGGGAAGCCCGCCTGAATGACCTTAAGCCCCTGAGACTGGACAAACTCCACTGCCGGAACCATGTCCGCATCTGAGCTGGCGATAACTGCTGCGTCGATAGCCTTACTTGATGAACGTACACCCTATAATTCAGGGATGGAACGAGAAGCACGAGGCTTGTCCAGGCTTCCGCCCCTCGCAGTAGCACATTTTTGTAACAGCGAAAAAGCCCGCTCGTAGCGGGCTTTGTGCTTCGGGCTCCGATGCTGCGACTGTGTTGCAAAGCAACTTGCTGCGCCCGATGATACAGCAGTACCTGCACCTTATCTGACAAGGCACCGATTACAAACCTACGCTGAGACCTACGCCTCTCCTTGAACGGGAAGCCGTTACCGACCCTGAGCTATCCAGCCGCAAAGCCGTCATCGGATGATGTACGGGTCATGGGATGACCCGACTCCGTGTGCAAGGTTAGTGTTGGGAACGAATGCGCTCGCAGGACTGATCCCATGCGGTGCGGCGCATTGGAGGAAAGGCGTTGAGGAGCGATGACAGCACGAAGAAGGCCACATGCACCTACTCGCCTCACACTATCAATCTGAGTTCCTGGCTACGCCGCAACTCATACGACTCGACTACGCCAAGGGAAAGGATGGCTTTGAGCCAACGCTTCTGGTGAAGGGTAGCACGCTCTTGCTGAAGTTCATGGTGTTGGGTGCGCGGCTACGGCTTCATCTGGCGCGCGTAAACGGTCGCCTCCTGTATGCATTAACGGCGTACGACGATCCATCTAAGCCTGCGACGCTATGGTCAGTCGTGGAGAACGAGGCAGAAGTCACGGCGCTGCGGGGGCTGGCATCAGGCGAGCCATCCCCCATATTCCTGTTTAACGAGCTTGCCCTGAATGTTGCATGGTCCACCGTAAAGGCTAGCTTCCCTTCGGAGGTGAACGGCTGGATCAGCAACGCGGCACTGGGGAAAGGAGATTACACGGCCATTGCTAAAGAGGCAGGCGACCTGCTGCAACGGGCGGTCAACGGCACTACGCCCCCCGACGAGTTGCTGTCTGCAGAAATTGTCCGTATCGACGAGTGGCATGCCGTTTTCAATCACTTCATTACGAGCCACGGCAGTAACAGCCCGGTCGATTTGTTCAGCCGAGACGAGGGCGGACAGCAGGAACAACTTGCGGTCTGGTTAACCGACAGCCTCCACCCGCGTGGGGTACACCACAGTCCCCAGATCCCAAAGGGGAACGGAACACGCGAACTCACCGATATTCTCCTCAGCCACGAGGCCGGTGCACTGTTGATAGAGTCGAAGGCTCTCACTGTCTTCAACCGCGACAAGTTGCCTGATCGAACGAAGCTAGCAAAGGATGTATCGCAGCACGTCGAAAAAGCAGTTCGCCAGTTGCGCGGTAGCATTCGGCGGCTCAAAGATGGCGCACCGGTTACCACTCGGGATGGATCCGCTATAGACGTTGAGCGGTCACAGCCGGCACACGCCATCGTTCTCATTCCTGAGTTTGACTTGATAGAAAATCAAGAGAACTACGGTCTGGCGTTTATTGCTGACTTCATGGAGGCGACGGGAGGGTTTATCCATCTGCTGGATCTCGCCGAGTTGCTGCGTGTTGTCCAAGCCGCCGAAATGATCTCCAGAGGCAGCGAGAAGGTCACGCCGCTGATGGCTTTGGACTATTACTTAGTGAAGCGAGCCGAGCGAACGCGTGTTGCGGGAACATTGTGCATCCAAGTTCTACTGCGAATGCAGGAATGAGCGCACGCGTGAACCTACGCCAAGACCTACGCTCGGTGAGCGACGCACAAGGAGGGGAAAGGAAGTGAAATCGAATCAGTCTGAAGACGATAAGCAAACCGCGTCGCCCAAAAGAATTGGGTTCAAATACCGCTCGGGACCTGCCGCGCTGCGCTGCCTATCTGACGGCTCAATCTATTTTGCAAAGCCGTCCGAACTCAATGACTGTCTTGAAGCGAAGTTCGATCTCTCAAGTGCGTCTGACTACATTGAGCGCATGGATCGCTCGATCAGAGGTGTAGCCGAACAGCATGGTTGTGCTGGCGGATTCGCGGTGCCAGAGGGCGAGCTTGAGTCGTTTGAAGCAAAGAACTCGCGCGACAATGTAAAGTTCTTGGAAGCGACTCAGCGAGTCGGCATCTACTCGACGGCGAGCAGACCAGACAACCAACCCATGTGGGCCTACTACTGCGACAACTCAAAGGGCTTCTGCTTCGAGTTGGAATGGCCTGACACCGTGTTGGGCCGATACCAGATTGCCCCAGTCGGTGTGCTTTATTCATCCGAGACACGCGTGCACAACCACGCCGATATCTTTGACTCTCTGATCCGTGAGGAAGCTGCGCTGCATCCTGAATGGTCGATGAGCCGAATTCTTGAAGAAACGCGATCTGATTTTTTCAGATTCCGCCTTCAGATGTTGAATAAATGCCGCGCAGTATCGATTAAGCACAGTGACTGGTCGCACGAACACGAAATCCGGTTTGTGACTCCCCTTGCCGGCCCCTTGCCGATCATGAACCAACTGCTGAAACGTGTCTACTTCGTGCGTACGGATTTCCCCCAGTGGGAACCTGTAATGATGTTGCTGCATCAGCTTCACCCGAACGTTGAGCTAGTCAAGCTGACTTTTCAACATGTTGAGCCATATGTGAAAGTGCAGCGCATGACTAGGAAGTTGGTGCCAATTCACGAGTAGAGTTACGAGGGCTCTAACTCCAACGCCCGCTCAAAACTCACACCACGACGCATAGACGTACGCTGAATAATATGCCAAAGCCATTTCGAAGAAATAGAAAGCACCAGGTAGCTGCGAAGTTGGGTCAGGGACAAAGTCCAGTGATGCCGACTGGTTCGGCATTGAATGCGCCACCTCGAAGCAAGACAATCGACACGTGGATCACACGTGCATCTGGGTTGGCGACTGTTGGAACACTTGCCTTTGCGGTATTCGGCTATTTTTATACTGTGCTGCCGGTATTTCAGAACCAAAAACTTCAAGAGGATAACGCGAAGCTTCAGCTCGACAATGAGGCTGCAGAGAAGAGAAACAAGGCGCTCCTTCAACGGCAGAATGAACTCGCGAGGAAGACCGAGCAGATGCAGGCCGAACTCGAGGACCAGAAGACCGCGCTTTATTTAGCTTCGAAAAATGCAGCCAGTGCGAAAATCCGCGAAGAAGGTGCCCTTCGCCAAGCGGCGGAGGCCAGCTCGCAGATGAAAACACAGTATGGGGAGTTGGACAAAGCGCGGTTGAAGCTCGCGATTACGCACCTCGAGACAGTCCTCCTGTTCACCCAGATCCGTGCTGTCGATAAATTCTATAGCACGGTTTACCGTGCCGGCGAAGATGCGTCGTTCATTAAGGCTACAAAGGACGTTTGGCCGAATCCGTTCCGCATCATCTCTGATGCTTGGGTCAATGCATCGAAAGACAAATCCGTCCCCTTTGAATATTTCCAACGCCTTCGCGTCGCTATCAATGAACACGCAGATCAGCTAACTTGTGCAATACCGGATCTCGACTCGCTCGCAAATCAGTACGATTCTGAACGAAAAACCGTCCTTGATGGGCTTGAGAAAAGAGCCAAAGATGAGATTGAAAGGCAACGGGTCGATGCTAAGAAGGAAGGAAAAGAGCTATTGATCGATTCGAACACAATCCCGCAGTTCGAACGGACGTATAGAATCGTAGACATGCATTCTCTCAACTCAAAATATCAAAAGAATTTAACTGACGCGCAGAAGCCTTGCCTTCAGAAAATTTCCGATTTCATGAAGAAACTACCACGCGAATTCAACATCGATTCCGCCTAATGCTATGCATTTTCATCGGCCTTCTCGACATTCAAGTCCGGTGAAACCCTCGCAATGTGCCGAGCAGCCGCTATCTGTTTTGAAATCAGCGCCCGAAAAGAGGCCGTAGATGACGTTTACGAATAAGTTAGCGCTGCCGATCTGAGGATGTCCGCTTCGTCGGCCAGAAAGCGAGGAACGCATCGGACAAGCGCCGACGCTCCAGCCAAAGTTCAGAGAGATCTATGCCGTCGATCGTATGCCACATCACCGCACCACGCTCGGAAATTCCGGTCGGCAGAATCAGAGAGCGCGTAGCATCGTCTTTCGCATAAATGTACGGTTCGTCCCCTACACGCGACGGAACACGCTGAAATTCCAAAGGTGCTTTGAGTTTCTTGTCGCGGGCGATTTCGTGCTTCATGACTGGTACGCGGATAGCGCGAAGTTCGTCATGCAATTTCCTGAAGTCGACGCTGGCCGGCACTAACTTACGCTCCTCTAGCAGCCTGACAATCTCGTACGCGGATCCCACCCAGAGCTCGGAAAGCATAACGAGACGTGAGATGGCATCGCCGGAAAGATCAGCCCGTGCATCCCAATGTGGCGACGCTCGTTCGTCCTCTAACGCACGAACGAGGACGTCGAGATCGCCACTCCGTTGAACCGAGACAGTCAGCAGTGACTCGGGAAGTAGCCCACCTATCGCGAACGAAACTTCGATCCACCGCGCGCGCAATTCGGAGAAGCGTTGGTTCGCTAAAACGAAAGCATTGGTCAGCTGAAGTGTCACGTCCATCGATTCCCCCGGCGGTATTATTGATCCCGGCAATAATATCGCTCGGCACGTGTCCGAGGTCGACATCACTGTTGTGGCATTAGTCTAGAAGGCCGGCAATTCGGCTCCGCCCTGACTAGTTACTTTGGTTCCGCGATCATTTCGTCCGCCGGATAGAGCTGCAGCATTGCGCGCGCGGCTTCGATGTTCGACGTCGTCAGCCACTCCTCCCAGTCGTCCGGCCACAGGATAACGCTGCGGCTCATGGAGAAAATGGTCTGCGCGGCCGAGCTGGAGCTGAAGAAGAACGGCTATCCCGATTCGTTCGCGCTCGACCAGCTCCGCCGCATGATCGACAGCGCTCGCTTCGACTGAAGCCGGCATTACGACCGACATCGGCAGCGCTCAAATCTCGGCAAGAAGCGGTAGGAGATCCATCGAAATAAGTCGCGCCTCGATATTGTGTGCCACGGCCAGGTGCTCCTCGTTGTCGGCCGAGAACACTTCATCCTTGATGCTGACAAGGATCGTGCCGAGCCTCCGCTTCCGATCTGCCGACAACACCGGAACAATCTCCTGCGCTTCGGGAATCTGTTGAGTGGTCAGATCCACCGGCAGATAGATCATCCAACCGACGCCGGGGCGATCCTGAAAAGCCTGCTTCTCCGTGTAGCCGTCAGGCGCGGCCGAGATCACGGCCGGCGAAAATTCCTGTGCGGTCTTGACCACAATACTAACCACAACGTTCTTGTTGTCGATGAATGCCCCGCGAGCGCCTATTGATACCGTATCGGGGAAATGCCCGCCGCACGCGAAGACCTCGACCGATGCGCCGATGGAATCGTCGGCGCTGCCGTCCCATATCCCGAGCGACGACGTTTCCTCGCCTCGGTATTCATTCTCCAGCGCCGTTACCGCTGCGCTACTGGGCTGGCCATCGGCCGCATACACCTCGCCAGCCTGCGCCTCTGCAAGCGTATCGCCCTGCATACGCCACTTTGGACGCGCCAGATCCGGAGCCGCGGCCGCCATTACATCAACAATCGCACCGACCTTCGCGAGCGTTTGCGCGAACGCGAACACTTCGATTCCGCCGGCCTTGATGAAGGAATCAATTTTCATGATGGTAGGAAGTTACGGAAAATACTCCGACTCAATCGACATGGTCTTGAACCAAACCGCCATTCGCTTATAGGTCAGCGGTCCTTGGAAATAGTAACGTAGCCGCGTTGGTGGATTCGCCTTTACCCTCAGCGCACGCTTGATCGCCTGATCGCGCATGTGGCGAAAGCCCTTGAAGAACTGTTCGGACTTCGGAATAGATCCGTCAAGAAACTGGTCGTAGTTCCCCTTCGCCTCTTGCAGCAAGCACTCTTGTGGCTTGAATCCGTCAAAATCGATTCCAAGCCACTCCCACTCGTCGCTCCACAGGCAGCTCTCCGTATCGAACGCGAAGCCGGTTACTCGCGCCTGATATCGATACGCAGGCCAGTTGGCGCCGTGTCGGCTACGCACAAGTTTGCCGGTCTGTTCGGGCGGGCACTTCTTGCAGGGCGCAGTGGAGTCGGACATTGTCCGCGATTCCGTCTTTGCCTTCGCCTGCTCGTCCATCTTGCTAACGTCACCCCGAAGGCTACCTATCCCCGCTACTGCCGCGCCCCCCAGTAATACGCTTCCAATAGCCGACAATGCCGGCCCCGCTTCCGCCGCTGCGGCTGTCACTAGGGGGATTAACGGTGCCGCCATGCGGGACTCCTTTCAAGCTATCGGGATGTTGGGATCGCCAAGTGATCTCTTGGACGTAGACTTGGAAACGCTCGTCAGCGTCGCGACCGGGCTTCGTCAGCCAAGCCCACGTTGCAGGCTTGTCGTAGAAGCTCGGCGAATACGCCTCGATTTTGAGGAACTGGACGAAGTGATCGCTTTGTTGAATGCCGAGCGTCCGCGCTGCTCGATACGCATCCCATAGACGATGGTGAAGGTCGATATCCTGTCCCAGGGCGGGATCGGCTTTGATCAGATCGCGCCGCATGCCATCGACGAAATTGCGCGCTTCACCTTCAGCGAGTGCCGACAGGTGCGCCGGGGTGAGATTAAGCGGCATAAGGGTGCGCCCTGAAGAGCTGTCCGTCGATTTCTAACAGCCAATCGAACGTCGGGGAAAAGAACATCGTCAACTCGGTTGAACTGAGTGCCGGCGCGAAATGACGCATCACGCGCGCGTCGTAGTAGCGAAGCATTACCGATCGACCGTCCGGCAGCGTACCGTCCAACCTCTCCCGAAGCTCGGCCGAGAGCTGGCTCGGTCCATAGGCACTGATGATCCAGTTCACTCCATACTCGCTCTGCGCCAACTGCCCGAGCGCACGCCGGCAATCACCGTCGACAGCCGCGAAGTCGAATAGCCAAGGGCCAGCATCCGCGAGCGAGGCGTCCGGTGTTGCATCAAGCAACGCCATTGCCGAATCGCGAGCCCTGCGCGGCTCGGAACCGACCAGCTCGGAATACAACAGACCATCCACAAGCGCAAACAGACGAACCGGAAGGCTCGCCCGCTCCTGCACCGCCGAATAGATATCTTGAATGCCCATCGCTGCTCACCCGCGAATGATCATCGCAGCCGCGTTCTTGGCAGCAGCAACCATGCACGAAAGACAGAATCCCTCTGATGGCTTCGGGGCAGCGAGTTCCAGCGCGACCGGACCTCCTGTCGCAGAGAAGCCCATTTTGACGAGCGCATCCGACTCGAAGGACTGAAACATCTCAGACTGCGACGCAATCATGGTCGGCAGTGGACTACACCCGCATGCGACCTTATCGCCTTCCAGCGCAGCTTGGTGCCCCATCAAGTTACCGGGCCAACGCGGCCCCTCTGCAACGATGACGCCGACACGCTTGCAAGCCGGACAAGTTACTTTGGCACCTAAGTAGGTAAGTCCAACGCCGTCGCAACTCATGGTCGGGATGCTGTCGACGACCACCCCGCCGCTGGTCGAATGGTCTCCAACTCGGAGATAGTTCCGCTTCACATGCAGGCCCTCTCGGTTTCTAATGATCCGACTATTATCCGAGCAACAGGCGGCTGTCGAGAGTCGGAAGGCGACTTGACCAAATGTGACATTTAGCCAATGCGCCTCCCGCCAAACAACCCGCAGAATTGCCGGGTACGCCAATGGAACGGACCTGCGGGCGAGCCGTCCGCTAGAACAGACCGACCGGCTGCGCCGCGTCGTCCCAACTGAAAATGATCAGCTCGTTTCGCTCGACGCCCCTCCCACCACCGACCGTGTATTGAATCGGCACGGTCTCGATGTGAAATCCGTCGAACACGCGCCGAATGTCGGGATGATCGTTGAGGCTGACGATCGCGCGCCCTTTGATCGACCGCAGCCGTTGCGCCATCTTCTCGTACTCGCTGAATGGAAACGCCACGCCATACCCTTCCATCTCGTAATACGGCGGGTCCAGATAGAACAGCGTATGCGGGCGGTCGTACCGATCAATGCAGGCAGCCCAATCCAGCCGCTCGATAAACGCGTTCGCAAGCCGCAGGTGCGCTGCAGAGAGTTCCTCCTCGATACGCAGCAGGTTCAGACCGGGCGGCGTAGTTGTCGCCGTGCCAAATGTCTGTCCTTCGAGCTTCGCCCCAAAACAACTTTTCTGCAGGTAGTAGAACCTCGCAGCACGCTGGATGTCCGTGAGCGTTTCCGGGATCGTGTGCTTTAGCCACTCGAATACCTGCCGGCTCGTCAACGCCCATTTGAACTGGCGCACGAACTCCTCCAGGTGATGCTGCACGACGCGATATAGGTTGACCGACTGCGCGGCCGACTGGATCAACGGATGATTGATCCCGCCGACCATCTTGAGGATGCCGCTGACCGCCGCCCCCGTCGCCGAAAAGCTGCGCATCACCGTTCCGATCTGCGGACTCAGATCGCCGGCCACCGACAGCAGGCTCGTCGCCCCGCGCAACAGGTCGGCGGCCGACGTGAGATTCCCCGTCGCGAGCTTCGTCAACGTGTCGACCGTGTTCTGACTGGCGCTGCGGTTTCGATCGAAAATCCGAAAGTAACTTTCGCAGACGGACCCGCGCCGGCCCGGCCGCAAAGCACGCCCCCTTCCACGCCTTCCCGAAATGGACGCACCGGCCGCAATGGCCGCGTGATCGCTCCAGACCCACCCCGGCCACCCGGCCGGGGTCTCACCAAAGCCTTTCGGCGAGATCGCTCCCCCGCAGGTTTGCGTAACGCATCAAGACCTTGGGATTCGTGTGTCCCGTGATCTTCGCGATCTGAACGTCACTCAACGTCGTACGCTCGTACAGCCTCGACGTCGCCTCGTGCCGCAGGTCATGGGACACGAGATCCGAGCAACCTGCCGCGTCGAATATCCGCCCGAACTGTGCCGATAGCCGGGACGAGACCCGATCTTCATCGGTGTAGGTTGCGTATCGCTTCGGGAGCAGGCGGAGAGGGTTGGTCGCCAACATCGGCGTGCCCGATCTCACCACCCAATCGAAGCAGCGAGCCAACGCACCAACGTAGTGCCGGATCGTTGACGGCGAAAGGTGGTCGTGTCGCTTCATGGCGGTCACCCACCGCTCGACCCACTGGTAATCGAGTGTCGCAAGCGACTTTGCCTTGATGGCCGCTCGTCCGAGGAGCGCATTGAGCACCTGGACGTCGGAATCAGGGACCGATACGCGGCGCAGATACGCTCGAATGGCGTCCCCCGTTGTCGCGATCGCTTCGCGTTGCTCGACCACTTCATCGGGCACGATGCCGGCGTCCAGCAGCTGCTCCAATCGGGCGACGTACGCGTCGCCTTCTGCCTCAGTGTCAAAGGTCAGGGAAAGTGGCTTTGGTAGCAGCTTCGCCCGTTTGATCGTGTATTCCCACGTGCCGGACGGCCGCAGTCGTTTGTTCGCCATGCCTAGATAAACTCGCCTCGATTGCCAATTAGCCGATTGACGGGTGGTTGGCGTCGGTTTTTAGTTGGTTACAGGCGACTTTTTACCACTCTAGGCAACTCTATTACAAGAATGAAAGCGACGCGGAAAAAAGAAAAGCCCTGACGAATCAGGGCTTTATCTCGTTCTACTTGGAGGCGCGAGCCGGAGTCGAACCGGCCTAAACGGCTTTGCAGGCCGCTGCATAACCGCTTTGCTATCGCGCCAAAAGCGGACTGTCCGGATGCCGTGAAGGCAAGCGACAGATTTTTATTCGAGGACCATCAGTCCATCAAATAAAAAGGGAAGCGAGGCTTCCCCATTACCTGGAGCGGGAGACGAGTCTCGAACTCGCGACCTCAACCTTGGCAAGGTTGCGCTCTACCAACTGAGCTACTCCCGCATTGTCCTGCACCTGCAGCGCTTTGCCGTACAACACGCTGCCAGAAAATCTGGAGCGGGAGACGAGTCTCGAACTCGCGACCTCAACCTTGGCAAGGTTGCGCTCTACCAACTGAGCTACT
>NZ_JAWRXS010001005.1:0-230 GCF_046534915.1 Burkholderia sp. SIMBA_051
TCTTCAATTAAACTTTCTAATGATAAGGAGGTAAAACGATTACGAGCTTTATCAAAAAAGCTATACGCTAACGTATCAATATTACTTTTTGTTACTAGCTTCTTCACCAGTTGATCATTGGGTTTATGATTCATGCTAAGAGCAACGCCTAATTGCAAGCAGGCGTTACCATCCCTTTCGGAAATAGAACGAGGAGTCTCATCTGGTGGGTAGATGGACTCACCACTTTC
>NZ_JAWRXS010001006.1:0-230 GCF_046534915.1 Burkholderia sp. SIMBA_051
ACCCTCACCCCTGCAATCGAAGGTCTTATCGACTGGCTTCGGCAGGATTCCATCCACCGCGAAGCGGCCGGGCTTTCGCATAATCCAAAGTAATGCCAGACCGAAAATAAAGCGCATTGACGCTCTTTTTCGTCAATCCAATACTGGGTTCATCGCGGGAACATTAGCGTTCCCACATCCCCTGAACGTTGGAGAAGACGATGTCCGAAGTGTCATTCAAAACTCATGGC
>NZ_JAWRXS010001007.1:0-229 GCF_046534915.1 Burkholderia sp. SIMBA_051
GTGACGAGATCTATCACCAGCTCGAAAACTTCTACAAGCGCTTCTATTTTCGCCCGTCGAAAATATGGGAAATCCTGCGTGAAATGCTCACGAGCTGGGACATGATGAAACGGCGCTTGCGTGAAGGCGTCGAATTCTTCCGCTTCCTGCGCGCTCACGAGGCGTGAGCGGTGCGCACTGGCTCGCCGCCGCGCCCGCCTATGCATGCGGCGCGTGCGCGGTGTTCGGC
>NZ_JAWRXS010001008.1:0-229 GCF_046534915.1 Burkholderia sp. SIMBA_051
GGCATCTCGGTGATTTCGTCAAGAAAGAGGGTGCCGCCGCTGGCGCGTTCGAAATAGCCTATATGCTGGCGGTCAGCCCCCGTGAATGCGCCGAGCTCATGCCCGAACATTTCCGATTCGATCAGCTTCGGCGAGATGGCGCCGCAATTGAGGGCGATGAATTCCCGTTTGCGACGCGCACTCATCTGATGGATGGTTTGCGCAGCGACTTCCTTGCCGGTGCCGGACG
>NZ_JAWRXS010000125.1:0-325 GCF_046534915.1 Burkholderia sp. SIMBA_051
ATTTGCGGCGCTGGCTCGCCGTCTTCTTCCGGAACCGGCTCGACGCTTTGGACGGCGGGCGGCTGGACGCTCTTGATAACAACGTGCGGTTCGGAGCCTCGCACAGGCGCACTGCGTTGCTCCGTGTGGGAACCACTGGTCATGCCTGTGCCGACGTTCGAGGCCGTGGTGTTTGCGCTCTTAAGGATGCCGTGCGGATCGAACAGAAACACGGCCGCAGACGAGTGCGTGTCGGCGCCGCCAACCAGTGACCCGATGAACGGAATATAGCTTTCGGGGTGGGGGCGCGACGTCACGTAGGTGTAGACGAGCAGCGTCGAGCCGT
>NZ_JAWRXS010001009.1:0-229 GCF_046534915.1 Burkholderia sp. SIMBA_051
GGCGTGAGGAGGCCGCGCCTCAATACAACCTGCTGGCCGAATTGCTTCGCTTCTTCGATGAACATCTCGCCGGCAGGGATACGGGTCTCAGCCGGGAAGCGCCTGTGCACTACTTCAACATCCACGCAGAGAAGTGGGAAAGCGCTCCAACCTGGCCGCCAACTGAACACACAATCACGCTTTTCCCGACCGCGGGCAGACTTCTCACCAGCGCGCCGGCCGAAGAGAG
>NZ_JAWRXS010001010.1:0-229 GCF_046534915.1 Burkholderia sp. SIMBA_051
TTCCAGAAGCAGGAAGCGCAGCAGATCATGGAATATCTGCGTCTCCTGAAGCCGGAGATATTCGTCGAAGAGCCGTATGACGTGTTCACGCGGCTCGCCGCCTGGCTGCGCAACTTCTTCATGCCGCCGCCGCGCCCGCAGCAGCAGCAACAACGACAGTCGCGCTAGGCCTCGTCCCGCGACACAGCGCGTCGAACCGGACGCCGTCACATCGCGGCAAGCTCAGTCC
>NZ_JAWRXS010001011.1:0-229 GCF_046534915.1 Burkholderia sp. SIMBA_051
GCGAAGTCGGTGGGATCCGACAGCTTCGACAGGATCGCGTCGTCCGTGGCGCAGTGCACCCCGGCGTAGATCAGCAGCGACATCATGCGCGGATTGTCCACCCGCCATGCGCCCGCCTCGGCCCCGGCCTGCAGGATGCCTTGCAGTTGCCTGACCACATCGTTGCCGGTATGCCCTTCGCGCGCATGGTGATGCTGATGCGTGAAAACGATGTCGTGCACGCGGTAAG
>NZ_JAWRXS010001012.1:0-229 GCF_046534915.1 Burkholderia sp. SIMBA_051
GCTCGACAATTTCTGTACAGCCGCCAATGAATTCGAACGTGCGCACATGCGAACCGATCCAGTCTGGCAACTGCTGCGTCCAGGTCGCTTCGGCGTACGTGTAATTCGACGCGCCGAGAACAGCAACGAACAGCTCGGCGTCGCGGATCTCGCCGGTCTGCGCGTCGATGATGGCGATCCTGTCGCCGGAGTAGTCGACGAACAGCTTCTCGCCGGGCGCGTGCGTCTG
>NZ_JAWRXS010001013.1:0-229 GCF_046534915.1 Burkholderia sp. SIMBA_051
GCTGCTGAACCTGATCCTCGACAAGCATCTCGTCGACGCCACGCTGTTGCAGGCGATTCTCGCGGCGATGCTGCTCTCCATGCTGGCCGCGCCGTTCCTGATTCAGAATGCTGACCGTATCGTGCTGCGGCTGTCGTCGACTGAATGGATGATGCAGTCGTTGCAGATGACGCGCATCGCCACGCAGAGCCTGAAGCAAAGCGGCCACGTGATTATTTGCGGCTATGGC
>NZ_JAWRXS010001014.1:0-229 GCF_046534915.1 Burkholderia sp. SIMBA_051
GGTTCAAGCCGATCGGCGCGCGGTTGTTCATGACGGACAGCGGCGCCGCGGCCGCGATGGTGCTCTATGAGGACGATGCCGGGCGGACGCTGAGCTTCTATCTGCGGCCAGCGGAAGCGAAAAATCGGCTGCTGCCCGCGGGGCAACGCGTGGACGGCGCGTTGATGGCGCGGTATGGGTCGGTGAACGGGCTCAACTATGCGGTGGTCGGGCCGGCGAGCAATCTCGG
>NZ_JAWRXS010001015.1:0-229 GCF_046534915.1 Burkholderia sp. SIMBA_051
GATGTCGTCGGGCAAATGCGGGATCTGGATCGACGCGACGGTTGCCGCTGGCATCCTTTACAACAAGCAGCAATCGCAGATCGCCGACAAGGTTGGCTTTGCCGCCGCGCCGACGGCCGTCACGCCGAAGGGCTCGCACTGGCTGTGGGCATGGGCGCTGGCGATTCCGAAGTCGTCGAAGCAGACGGACGCGGCGAAGAAGTTCATCTCGTGGGCGACCTCGAAGCAG
>NZ_JAWRXS010001016.1:0-229 GCF_046534915.1 Burkholderia sp. SIMBA_051
GCGGTCACGCCCGGTACGATTTCGTAGGGAATTGCAAGCTCGCGCAACCTGCGAATCTGTTCGCCGATCGCGCCGTACAGCGAAGGGTCGCCGGAGTGCACGCGCGCTACGTGCTGACGTTTATCGTCCGCGCTTTTTAGTAACGCCACGATCTGGTCGAGGTCGAGTTCGGCCGTGTTCACCACCTGCGCCGCCGAATGCCCTTCGAGCACCGCAGCCGGCACTAACG
>NZ_JAWRXS010000126.1:0-323 GCF_046534915.1 Burkholderia sp. SIMBA_051
GTCAAAGCAGTTCTCGCTGTCTCGCGCCAAGATAGGCCGTCTTCTGAAGCGTGCCCAGGAAGAAGGCATCGTTGAAATTCGCGTAAGGCACCATCCACGCGATACACGGGACCTCGAACGCGAGTTGATCGATCGGTTCGGGATCGAAAAGGCAATCGTCTCCGTCAATCACAAAGACCAGGACAAGCAGCGCGAACTGCTTGCCGGCCTGGTCGCCAGCCATCTGGATCGCATTCTCACCAATGACATGATCGTTGCCGTGGGTATCGGTCGCAATATCAATGCAATCTCCGAGCACGCGATCTCGTCGACGCAGCGTTCTC
>NZ_JAWRXS010001017.1:0-229 GCF_046534915.1 Burkholderia sp. SIMBA_051
GGATTGCGAGGAATCGACGCCGGACTGCGCTTTACACTGAGCGGCCATCCGGATCACGATCGAGACGCGGCTGATCAGAAAGAGTTCGCCGCGATCGAGACCGCGTGGGTAATCGAAAACAACTTGCCGATCGGCGGCCCGGCGGCGGGTTTTCCGAACAGCTTGCAAGCGACATTGTTGCAGGTGCGCGACAGCCACACGGGTGTGAGCACATTCAAGGTGCCGCACG
>NZ_JAWRXS010001018.1:0-229 GCF_046534915.1 Burkholderia sp. SIMBA_051
GTCGCTGAACCGGAAGAACCCTGATCCTTTCCTATCGCCTTTCACCCTCAATGAACCGCACCGGGAATCGTGGAGGCTGGTTGGTTTAAGTTAATGCGGACACGTCAGCGGCATTTCTGAGTTGCCTGTAGTAGTTTGCCGCAGCTTCAGCGGGCGGGATATACGGCATGCGCAGCTCGATGAGCCGCCGAGGAGACTGTTGCGACACGCGCCGACCGAGAGCCTGGAG
>NZ_JAWRXS010001019.1:0-228 GCF_046534915.1 Burkholderia sp. SIMBA_051
CTGCGATAATCGCGTACCAACCCCACCTGGCCGCGCTGCGGCCGCGCACGAGAGGACATTCGCATGGGCCACCGCGACCAAGATGACCTGGCAGGTCACCTATGTCGAATCGCCGGTGCCGCGAACGACCGGCACCGTCACGCCGACCCGCGCGTGCACCGTCGACAGCGGCACGCTCACGCAGGAAACGATGCTGCCGACCAACAAGCTGAACCAGTGCGCGTTCCG
>NZ_JAWRXS010001020.1:0-228 GCF_046534915.1 Burkholderia sp. SIMBA_051
CGACGAAGTACTGGCACTCAACGCGAAACGTGCAATGTACTACCGCAAAACGTTTGCGCATCCCAGCGGGCTTGCTGTCACGCATCCGACTGAAGAATGACGGGGCGCGCCAACACTCCTGCTACGGACGTTGGTATTCGTACGACACAATCGCGCTTTAAAAATCCCGCTCTCCTCCAAAAATCAGTTTTCGGTGCGGCAGCACACTAAATTCATGGAACACATCTG
>NZ_JAWRXS010000127.1:0-322 GCF_046534915.1 Burkholderia sp. SIMBA_051
CTCCGGTCCTCTCGTACTAGGAGCAGCCCCTCTCAAATCTCAAACGTCCACGGCAGATAGGGACCGAACTGTCTCACGACGTTCTAAACCCAGCTCGCGTACCACTTTAAATGGCGAACAGCCATACCCTTGGGACCGACTTCAGCCCCAGGATGTGATGAGCCGACATCGAGGTGCCAAACACCGCCGTCGATATGAACTCTTGGGCGGTATCAGCCTGTTATCCCCGGAGTACCTTTTATCCGTTGAGCGATGGCCCTTCCATTCAGAACCACCGGATCACTATGACCTACTTTCGTACCTGCTCGACGTGTCTGTCTCG
>NZ_JAWRXS010001021.1:0-228 GCF_046534915.1 Burkholderia sp. SIMBA_051
GGGTTTCGACTAGCTGTGCAAAAGGCAAGTCTCAGCGCGCGCGATCAGTCGCGCGTCATCAAAGGTCACCAAAGATCACCAAGGGGCTTCTCTTCAGACGGAAGCGTCGGTATCGGTTCCGCCTGATACGGTGCGGTTGGCGGCATCGGTTCCGCCTGATACGGTGCGGTTGGCGGCATCGGCGGCGGCGTCTGCCGCGGCTGCCGGCAAGGGCTCGAACAACATGGC
>NZ_JAWRXS010001022.1:0-228 GCF_046534915.1 Burkholderia sp. SIMBA_051
GTGCGTATCACCTGCCCGGTCTGGGCGACCAGGTCGTCGATCACGAAACGCGCGTCGCGCCCGTCCGGCGTGACGACGCCATGCTCGGCGCCCAGCGCCAGCCAGTGCCTGCGTTGAATGTCCTGCATCTTCCAGTGCGGATTCCTGGTGCGCACGGCCATGGCCATTCTTGCCTTGAACGGCGAAAGCTGATTCGCGCGCGCTCCCATGACGGGGTAGGCGGACAGC
>NZ_JAWRXS010001023.1:0-228 GCF_046534915.1 Burkholderia sp. SIMBA_051
CGGCATCCTGAAGGCCGGTGCGGCGTTCGTGCCGCTGGACCCAGCGTATCCGGCCGAACGGATCGATCACATCCTCGCCGACACGGGCCTCGCGCTGCTGCTGACGCACTCTGACCAGCTCGCGCAGTGGTACGAATTCTCCGGCGCGACGCTGCTGCTGGATCAGGAGCTGCCCGGCTGGACGCCGCTGCCGGACAATCCGCCGTGCCGCGCGGAGCCGGCGCAGCT
>NZ_JAWRXS010001024.1:0-228 GCF_046534915.1 Burkholderia sp. SIMBA_051
TTCCTGAATGACCAGTCGAAGAACTTGAGCGTTTCCTTCGCCTGCTCCGGCTTATCCTGTACCGTATGCAACAGCACGAACGTCGCGCCGACCACCGGCCACGCATTCTTGCCAGGCTCGTTCGTCAGAATCTGATAGAACGATTTCTTCCAGTCTGCACCGGCCGCGGCAGCTTTGAAGGTTTCGGTCGTCGGCTCGACCACCGGACCCGATTCGTTCTTCATCGCC
>NZ_JAWRXS010001025.1:0-228 GCF_046534915.1 Burkholderia sp. SIMBA_051
TCTTGCGCACCGGATCGAGAAACTCGCCCAACTCGCGGCCCGCGAACGTGCCGAACGTGACCGGCGTGTAGTTGGGCCGGAACGTCGTCGTGCCGGTCTCGGGAATCGTCTTGCCGAGCGCCTGCGCGAGAATCGCCATGCCGTTGATGTTGCCGAGCTTGCCCTGATCGGTGCCGAAGCCCATCGCCGTGTAGCGCTTCACGTGCTCGACCGATTCGAAACCCTCGC
>NZ_JAWRXS010001026.1:0-228 GCF_046534915.1 Burkholderia sp. SIMBA_051
TCCATCACCGAACAGGCAAACGAAGTTCTCGCGCGGATCGACCTGTTGCTCGAAGCGGCGGGCGTGGATCGCACGCGTCTCGTGTCCGCGAACATCTGGTTGAGCGATCCGAAGCACTTCGCCGAATTCAACGCGGTGTGGGATGCGTGGGTGCCGCAAGGTCATGCGCCGACCCGCGCCTGCGTGCAGGCCTTGCTGATGAAGCCCGGTTGCGATGTCGAAGTCGAG
>NZ_JAWRXS010000128.1:0-322 GCF_046534915.1 Burkholderia sp. SIMBA_051
ATTCGAACTTTCCAGATGGGTACGCTCCCGTTCTTTCTGAACGGAGTGTCCATGACCAACCGGAGGTTCGAATTGTTTGAGTACCGTCAAGTCCTTGTCCGCATGCGGCAAGGCGATTCTGATCGCGACATCGGGCGTAGCGGCCTGATGGGTCGCAAGAAGTTGACCGCTGTTCGTCGTATGGCCGACGAGCGCGGCTGGCTGAATCCCGGGCAGCCGTTGCCTGACGATACCGTGATTGCCGGCGTGTTTGGCCGCACTCCACATTTGCCGAGCACATGCGTGTCCACGCTCGAGCCGTTTCGCGAGCAGATCCGTGACT
>NZ_JAWRXS010001027.1:0-228 GCF_046534915.1 Burkholderia sp. SIMBA_051
GCGCCACGCGGTGCTGGCGCTGGAATGCGCGGCGGCGCCCTATGCCTATTCCATGCCGGTCTACAAGGACCTGGCTTCGCCCGGCATGCTGTACTGCCGCAGCTATGGCGGCAGCCAGATGCTGGTCAGCGAGGGCACGGCCGGTGAAACGCTGGCGTCCGGCCAGACCGAGCAGGGCGACATCCCGCTGGATTACGTGGCGGCGGTTGGCGAGCAGGTGGCGGCGCG
>NZ_JAWRXS010001028.1:0-228 GCF_046534915.1 Burkholderia sp. SIMBA_051
GCCAGGCCTGGGAACGGCTGCAGAAGATGCGGGGCGCCTTCAGCCGCGTGCCGGCTAATGTCGCCACGGCCGTGCTCACCCCGTCCGCGCGCCGGCGCGCGCAGCGCCGCAGCCTGCTGTCGTTGATGGGGATGGGCCTGCTGGCCACCGGCACCTATGGCGTCATGAGGTCAGGGGAGTCGGACATCTGGCAGACCGCGACCGGCGAGCTGCGCCAATTTCAACTGG
>NZ_JAWRXS010001029.1:0-228 GCF_046534915.1 Burkholderia sp. SIMBA_051
GCTTTCGTTGCGCTGTAGACGCTGAACGCCGGCGTCCCCTTCGAACCTGTCGTTGACCCGGTCAGGATGATCGAAGCACCCGCGCTCATCAGCGGCAACGCCTTCTGAACTGTGAACAGCGTTCCTTTCACGTTGACGTCGAACGTAAAATCGAATTGCTCTTCCGTGATCGCTCCAAGCGGCGCCAGCGACCCCAGCCCCGCGTTCGCGAACAGCACGTCAAGGTGC
>NZ_JAWRXS010000129.1:0-322 GCF_046534915.1 Burkholderia sp. SIMBA_051
GGCCAGCTCCAGCGTGGCCGGCAGGCGTTGCAGGATCAACTGGATGGCGGGCTGGTTGAAGACGAACGAGTTGCCCAGGTCGCCGTGCAGCGCGTTGCCGACAAACTTCAGGTACTGCTGGTACAGCGGCAGGTCCAGGCCCAGCGACCGCACCGCCTGCGCGATCTCGGCCTGCGTGGCGTCGGCCGGCACCAGGATCTCGATCGGGTCGCCGATGGCGTAGACGCCGGCGAACACGATCAGCGAGGTCAGCGCCAGGATCACCAGGCTCTGGCACAGCCGGCGGATAATGAACGCGGTCATGGCGCCTCGCGGCGACAGG
>NZ_JAWRXS010001030.1:0-228 GCF_046534915.1 Burkholderia sp. SIMBA_051
GCAAACAACCGATCCGCCCTATTGGCCATCGCGCCATGCTGCTGCCCGGGTTGCAACAGTAACGAGCTCATCACCGGCGACAGGGTTAGCGCCACGATGCCGGACACGATCACCGCGCCCGCCAAGGTCAGGGCGAATTCGCGGAACAGCGTACCGGTCAGCCCGCCCATCAGCCCGATCGGCGCATACACCGCTGCCAGGGTCAGGGTCATGGCGATCACCGGCCCG
>NZ_JAWRXS010001031.1:0-226 GCF_046534915.1 Burkholderia sp. SIMBA_051
TTCACGTCCATCTCAAGACGCTTCCGCTATCCAAATTACTTACTTCTTCCAGATTGTTAAAGAACGACAGCCGATATCTGTTGATATCACTCTGACTGGCTCAATCGCCAATGACAAAAATTCGACGACGTCGAACACTTGTCATTGAGGATTGGTGGAGGCAGACGGGATCGAACCGACGACCCCCTGCTTGCAAAGCAGGTGCTCTCCCAGCTGAGCTATGCCC
>NZ_JAWRXS010001032.1:0-219 GCF_046534915.1 Burkholderia sp. SIMBA_051
GCTGGCAGGATTCGAACCCACGACCCCTTGGTTCGTAGCCAAGTACTCTATCCAACTGAGCTACAGCCGCACGCAAAAACAAAATACTACTA
This sequence comes from Burkholderia sp. SIMBA_051, assembly GCF_046534915.1. Taxonomy (NCBI): domain Bacteria; kingdom Pseudomonadati; phylum Pseudomonadota; class Betaproteobacteria; order Burkholderiales; family Burkholderiaceae; genus Burkholderia; species Burkholderia sp. SIMBA_051. Next base: position 93 of record NZ_JAWRXS010001032.1, read on the forward strand.
CTTTGAACTGAAAGGGCCTTCGGTTCGGAAGGCCCTCGAAAAAAGTGGCGCGGCTGGCAGGATTCGAACCCACGACCCCTTGGTTCGTAGCCAAGTACTCTATCCAACTGAGCTACAGCCGCACGCA
>NZ_JAWRXS010001033.1:0-213 GCF_046534915.1 Burkholderia sp. SIMBA_051
TCGAACCGACGACCCCCTGCTTGCAAAGCAGGTGCTCTCCCAGCTGAGCTATGCCCCCATGTACAGATGACCTCAGGTTTCAGCCTAGCGGTAGAGGTATTCGTCAGCGCTGAAGCGCTAACGACTACCGACACGTCAGACAATGGTGGGTCTGGTTGGATTCGAACCAACGACCCCCGCCTTATCAAGACGGTGCTCTAACCGACTGAGCTA
>NZ_JAWRXS010001034.1:0-207 GCF_046534915.1 Burkholderia sp. SIMBA_051
GCTGGCAGGATTCGAACCCACGACCCCTTGGTTCGTAGCCAAGTACTCTATCCAACTGAGCTACAGCCGCACGCAAAGCGGTACTACTTCAACTGTCGGAACCTTCTGCGATGGGAAGGCCCCCAAAAAGGTGGCGCGGCTGGCAGGATTCGAACCCACGACCCCTTGGTTCGTAGCCAAGTACTCTATCCAACTGAGCTACAGCCG
>NZ_JAWRXS010000130.1:0-321 GCF_046534915.1 Burkholderia sp. SIMBA_051
TTTGTTGCTTCAGCACCGTAGTGCCTCGTCATCACGCCTCAGCCTTGATTTTCCGGATTTGCCTGGAAAACCAGCCTACCCGCTTAAACCGGGACAACCGTCGCCCGGCCAACATAGCCTTCTCCGTCCCCCCTTCGCAGTAACACCAAGTACAGGAATATTAACCTGTTTCCCATCGACTACGCCTTTCGGCCTCGCCTTAGGGGTCGACTCACCCTGCCCCGATTAACGTTGGACAGGAACCCTTGGTCTTCCGGCGAGCGGGCTTTTCACCCGCTTTATCGTTACTTATGTCAGCATTCGCACTTCTGATACCTCCAG
>NZ_JAWRXS010000022.1:0-25040 GCF_046534915.1 Burkholderia sp. SIMBA_051
TCCGGCCGACGGCCCAGGGGCCAGTGATACTTGCGCTCGGATTCCTTGATCGGCATGTCGTTGATGCACGCATAGCGGCGCTGCATAAGGCCATCCTCGCCGAACTCCCAGTTCTCGTTGCCGTAGGAGCGGAACCAGTTGCCCGAGTCGTCGTGCCATTCGTAGGCGTAGCGTACGGCAATGCGATTGCCGCCGAACGCCCACAGTTCCTTGATCAGACGATACTCGTGCTCCTTCTTCCACTTGCGCTCGAGGAACGCCTGCGCTTCCGCTCGGTTGTTCGCGAACTCTGCGCGATTGCGCCATTTCGTGTCGAGCGAATAGGCGAGCGCGACCTTGGCGGCGTCGCGCGAATTCCAGCCATCTTCCGCGAGACGGACTTTCTCGATGGCGGATTCGCGTGTGAAAGGAGGAAGCGGCGGACGGAGTTCAGTGTTGGTCGACATGGTGTTACCTCAGTGGCTGGTGGATGAAGACCCGATACCGGGCCGAAGGGTGGATAAGAGCAGTGCTGCGTGTTCTCGATCGCTTAGTCTGGCGATTAGCCCGTGTGCAGGGCGGACTTCGCTCGCTTACACCGCGAAGGTGATGTAACCGCCCGAGTGCGTCATGATGTGCGCCCAACGCACAGCCGCGTACAGCCCCTCGGCGCATGCAAAGTCGCTGCCGTCAATCGCGACGACCCACTGGTCTTCTTTGAGGCGAAGCGCGAGTCGTTGGTTGTCGACCAGGTCGCTGTACCAGCGCCATGTGGCCGGATTCGACTTATCGGCCTGCAGAGCCTGATGAAGGGCAGTGACTTCGCAATCTGAGGGGCACATGACAGTCTCCTTGACGTACCGACCTTGAATGATTGAGACAGGTCTGTCTCAATATTGGTGTAGACAGGTCTGTCTGTCAAGAAATTTCTGTGCCTCTCGGTGCCTGTGCAGAGACAGGTCTGTCTGCCATAATGGAGGCATGATTTGGCAAAAAAGGGGCCGAAATGTCACAACCCTCCGCACGCGACCGGATATTGGAAACCGCGGCGCGCCTGTTCTATCAGGACGGGTTCCGTGCCACGGGCATCGACAAGATCATCGCCGAGTCAGGCGTCGCAAAAATGTCGCTTTACCGGCACTTCGCCTCCAAGAGCGAACTTATTGCAGCGTTCCTGGACCGTCGTCATGAGTTCTGGATGCGCTGGTTTGTCGACGAGGTGGAGGCTCGTTTTGCTCAGCGTGCCGAGTTGTCCGTCGTCGCGGAAGCCCTAGGTGAATGGTTCGCGCAGGAAGACTTCCGTGGTTGCGCCTTTATCAATGTGGTCGCCGAAGCTGGATCGACGGGAGACCCAGGGCACCTTCAGCAGGCCGTATCCCATAAGCACGCGCTTGAGCAGTACATTTCTGAACTCGCTGGCCGCCTCGGGCTCCAGTCGCCTGCTACCGTCGCCGCAGACGCGATGCTCTGCGTGGAAGGCATGATTGTGCGCTATCAGGTGACACATGATTCGACAGTGGTGGATTCGGGCAAGCGTGTACTGGCGAGAATCGAAGAAGGCGCGTCGACAAGGCGAAGGTCTAAAGCTGCCTGACGGGTCCTTTCTGCGTGGACATCAACACTGGTGTCGCGTTTCATGGATGCAGAGCCTCTCGGCCGAGTAACCCAGTTCCTCCACTTGCTCCGAGGCGCCCTGCCGTCGTCCGGCTTTCGCGCCACCGCCTGTCCACACTTGCTTCCCGTGTGCACAATTCGGACACCAATGAAGCAGGTCGGCCGACCCTCTCCATCGGCGTTCAATCGCTCGCACACAAAGCGAAGGAAACCTTCGTACAGAGCAAGGCCGTCTGCGGTCTAACGAGAGCCATCGGGACGTTGAATTTCAGCATCGACAATCCGGACTCCTGCCCTTTTGGCGCAGTCCAACCTTGAGGCGAGACGTAGTCCTCGGGATTCGCCATGCTCGTGAGGACTTGCACGTTGTATTCCGCAGCAGTGTCCTGAGCGGTGGCGCTCGATCGAATCACGCTAACGGACAGATACGACGGTGTGTCCTGAATCGCCCGACGGATTTTTTCGACTCCCGCGGCATTTCGCTTCGAAAACTTGCCGGTGTCCGTGTCTTTCCCACCACGCAAGTGCGAACCAAAAGGCGCATCGAAACGGTCGAAGCAGTCGAGAATCGCTTGCCGGCCATCGGGGCGCGAGCCGCCATCAAAAAAAACGGTGCCAATTACGCCCGGCAGCAAACCCATCCGCTCGCCGTCGAGGTGTAGGTGCAGATGTTCGTGATAACGCGAAAGCGCTTGTGCGGGTGTGAGAATCGGTTTCGCGCTCTGATCCGTCATCATTGCTTGTCCTGAGTGAGGTGGTTCATATGACACCGGTTAGCCCGCCGCCAGAGCGGGGGCAATCGCCACCGACGCCGCTGCTTCTGCCGCGGTGATTCCGAGTAGCGCAGCAAGTGCCGCCACCGCCTCAGCCCCGGCAGCAATAATGGCCACGAGCGCCGCCAAAATCGCCAGCAATGCCTCGGCGATCACGATTGCGATCGCGACGGCTGCGACCACGATCACGATGACGAACAGCGCCTTCACAATCGTCATGCCGACCTGCCCCCAATCGATAGCCTTGAGGGTTTCCCATGTCAGGTCCGCTTCTCGCTTGAGTGCTTCCCAACCCGCCTTCAGTTGTGCGGCCGTATACGCGGCGATTCTGCGGCCCTGTTCGTCAAACCACTCCCATGTTTCTGTTGCCTTGTTGAGAACCCAACGGCCTGCAGTGAACAGCCACGGCGCATGTTCATGCAGGAACCGGCTGGTTTCTTCGGAAACGTAGGCATATCCACGCTTCGTCGCGTCCCGCAACGCCGCCGCGCCTTCTCCGACCGCTTCGCCGGCTTCTTCCCCATGACGTTCGACCCAGTTCCACCAGTCCTCGTACCAGACGGGATGAGGGATAGGCTCAACTGTCCGGATAGGCACGCGCTCACGCTTCTTCTGCTGCTCCGTCTCTCGCATCGGTACATCTTTGAGCACGCGTTGCCGACCTTTTCGAGCTCTCCATTGCAATCGCTGACGTCGATGACGGACATGCGCTCTTTGAATTCGCCGGCGATCAGTTGATAGTCAGCCTCCTGACCCGGGCCCCAATCGTCACCAGGAAACTTGATCTCCACAAGGCGCAACAGATTATCAACGTGAGGGCCGCCTTCGCGGTCGATGACACCACGGCCGGGCCACCGATCCATCGGACGCTCTACCACAACGACGTCGGGTCGACGCAGAGCGCCAGGTCTCCGGCCGGGCGGGAACGGGTTTGTACTGTGACGCCTGCCGCCGGGATCGGACCGCTGCGATCCGGCCGCCGGTGTCGCATTTCGACGCACCTGTCGCCCCGCTCCCCATGCGGAAGCGGCGGACCCAAGCCCGCCGCTTCGCCGTTCGCATTCGAACCCGTTCGAATGCCGCCCGCAGCCCTACTTCAGCCGCGTCGCGATTTCGTTGGCCATCGCCTTCATCGCCGCCTTGGTCGGCGCATCCTCGGCCAGTGCGTTCAGCAAACCGAAATCGTGAATCGTGCCGTCATATCGCGTGGTCGTCGCATCGACGCCGGCTGCGTCGAGCTTGCGGCCGTACGCTTCGCCTTCGTCGCGCAGCACGTCGAACTGCGCGACCTGGATCAGCGCGGGCGGCAATCCCTTCAACTGCGTGGTGCTCGCACGCAGCGGCGACGCGTAGATCTCGTTGCGTTGCGCTTCGTTCTTCGTATAGGCGTCCCAGAACCACTTCATCATCGGCCGGGTCAGGAAGTGCCCCTGCTGATACGCGTTGTACGAACCGGTATTGAAGTCGTGGTCCGTCACGGGCCACAACAGGCCCTGGAAGCGGATCGCCGGGCCGCCCTTGTCCTTCGCCATCAGCGCCACGACAGCCGCCATGTTCCCGCCGACGCTATTGCCGACCACCGCGAGGCGGCTGCCGTCGACACCGATTTCCGCGCCGTGCGCGGCGACCCACTTCGTCGCCGCATACGCCTGGTTGATCGCGACCGGGTAATGCGCTTCCGGCGACGGCGTGTAGTTCACGAACACCGCGACGGCGCCCGATTGCACCACCAGATCGCGCACCAGGCGCTCATGCGTCGGGAAGTCGCCGAGAATCCAGCCGCCCCCGTGGAAAAACATGAACACCGGCGGCGTGCCCGCCGCGCCCTGCGGGCGCACGATCGTGATCGGCACCGACAGGCCGTCCTGCTCGATCGTTCGGTTCGATACGTCGATGCCGGACAGGTCGACCTTTGCGCCGCGCTGGGCATCGACCAGCACCTGACGCGCCTTCGCGGGACTCAGCGTTTCGAGGCCCGGCCCCTTCTGGCCGTTCAGCACGGCGAGGAACCCGCTGGTCGCCGTATCGGGGCGGACGCCGTCGGTGCCGGCGGCAAAGGCGACGGGGGCGGTGAACACCGCGGCCGCAACGGCAGCGGCGATCAGCAGCGGCTTGACGATCTTCATGATGAGACTCCTTGGTTCAACCGGTGAATGCAATGAATGGCGATGGATTCGTTCGCAGTACGTGCGATCAGACGAGCGTCAGCGTGACGTCGATGTTGCCGCGCGTCGCGTTCGAGTACGGGCAGACGATGTGCGCGCGATCGATCAGCGTTTGCGCGGTTTCACGGTCGAGGCCCGGCAGCGAGATCTTCAGTTCGACTTCGATGCCGAAGCCGTTCGGGATCGCGCCGATGCCGACGCTGCCTTCGATCGCGGCATCCGCGGGGATCGCGATCTTGTCACGGGCCGCGACGAACTTCATCGCACCGATGAAGCACGCGCTGTAACCGGCCGCGAAAAGTTGTTCGGGGTTCGCGCCGGCGCCGCCCGCGCCGCCGAGTTCGCGCGGCGTGGTCAACTTCAGGTCGAGACCGCTTTCGGGCACCGTGGCACGGCCGTCACGGCCGCCGGTGGCTTTTGCATGAGCGCGGTACAGAACTTTTTCGATCGACATGACAGACTCCTTTTCAATGATGAGTGAGTGAAACAGCCTTCCAACCCGGGATCGCGCGTCGACGGCTTGGCGGCCGGCATCGCGCTTGTTTATCTATCCATAGATAGACAGATATCCCCAAAAATGCGGATGATCGAATTCATCCGCACGCGCATCTATCTACTACAAGATAGATACCAAACCCCAACAAAAGGCGGCGAACCGCCTGACTACCCGCCCCGTCCGTCAGGACCGGGCTTTCCAGACGGCCTCGACATCCTCGAGACGCGCCCGCGTATGAAACAGCCGGCTGGCCAGCACGCTCCCCTGAAACGCCGCGTACAACGTGCGCGCCGCCGTTTCCGGCTTGCCGCTGAACTGCAGCGTGCGTTCCTTCGCGCCCTGCGCCAGCAACTCGGCGAGCCACTTCTCGTTGGCCTTGAAGAAGGCCTGAACCGCCTGCCGCACGCTCTCCGGCAACGATTCGATGTCCGCCGCGAGCATGCCGCACAGACAGATCTGGTTGCCATCGCCGAGCGTTCTGCCGAACAGCTTCGTGTAGAGGCTGAGCTTGACGTCGGCCGGCAACGCCGAATCGATCGCGCGCATCGCCGCAAGCACTTCGTCGCTATACGCCGCCACCGCTTCCAGCACGAGATCGTCTTTCGACGGGAAGTAGTAGTGGATGCTCGACGTCTTCACGCCTACCAGATCGGACAGGTCTCGATAGCTGAAGCCGTTGTAGCCGCGCAGCATCATCAGCGTGATCGCGTGGTCGAGAATCTGTTCGCGGACGGTCGATTTCGTTTCCATGGATCGAACTTTATCTACTCGTAGATAGACAGTCAAGATCTTTTTTATGGGGGTGACGAAAGCCAGCCTTCGCGCGCGAGCAATCGCGGCGCGAACCGGTGCTCGGTAAACATCGGCGGCGCGCCCGCTCGAAGGCCCCTGCCAGTCGGCGCTTCGACGGATTCCACCGCCCCCCTCGCCAAACACCCCAACCATCACAAATCCTTTAACTTTCCGTGAGGACTTAGACACCGGCCGCTGCCTACTCTGTGCGCATGTTTTCAGGACCCTGCTTCAAGGAGCCCGTCATGCCCACCCGCAGACATCTGCTGTTCGCCGGCGCCGCCGGCCTCGCCACGCTCGCGGCACTGTCGTCGGCTGGCCGCCGTGCGCTCGTCGGCCGCGCGTTCGCCGCGCCGCCCGCCACCCCGTTCGAGATCACCCGCAGCGACGCCGAATGGCGCCGCCGCCTCACGCCCGCCCAATACACGGTGCTGCGCAATGCCGGCACCGAGCCGCCGTACAGCAGCCCGCTGAACGCCGAACACCGCCGCGGCACGTTCGCGTGCGCCGGCTGCGACCTCGCGCTGTTCTCGTCCGACACCAAATTCGACAGCCACACCGGCTGGCCGAGCTTCTGGAAGCCGCTCGACCACGCGGTCGCGACCGAGACGGATCCGTCGTACGGAATGGCGCGCACCGAAGTGCACTGCCGCCGCTGCGGCGGCCACCTCGGCCACGTGTTCGACGACGGCCCGCCGCCCACCGGCCTGCGCTACTGCATGAACGGGCTCGCGCTCGCCTTCCACCCGGCCGCCGCCTGACGGGCCGCCGCTTCTGAACGACCGGAGACTGCCCCATGCTGCTCATCGTCCTCGCCTATCTCGGCGGCGTCCTCACGATCCTGAGCCCGTGCATTCTGCCCGTGCTGCCGTTCGTGTTCGCGCGCGCCGACCAGCCGTTCGTCCGTACCGGCCTGCCGCTGCTGATCGGCATGGCGCTCACGTTCGCCGTCGTCGCGACGCTCGCCGCCGTCGGCGGCGGCTGGGTCGCGCAGGCCAACCAGGCCGGCCGCTGGCTCGCCATCGTGCTGCTCGCGGTGTTCGGCCTGACGCTGCTGCTGCCCCGTTTCGCCGAACACCTGACGCGCCCGCTCGTCGCGGCCGGCAACCGGCTCACCGGCTTCGCGCAGCGCGACGGCCGCCCGGCGGGCCCGCTGTCGTCGCTGCTGCTCGGCGTCGCGACCGGCCTGCTGTGGGCGCCGTGCGCGGGCCCGATCCTCGGGCTCGTGCTGACCGGTGCCGCGCTGCGCGGTGCGAGCGTCGGCACGACGGTGCTGCTGGTCGCGTATGCGGCCGGCGCGGCGACGTCGCTCGGCGTCGCGCTCGTGATCGGCGGCAAGGTGTTCGCCGCGATGAAGCGCTCGCTCGGCGCCGGCGAATGGATCCGGCGCGGGATCGGCGCGGCACTGCTGGCCGGTGTCGGCGCGATCGCGCTCGGCCTCGATACGGGTGCGCTCGCGCAACTGTCGACGGTCACGACGGGCAGCCTCGAGACGAAGCTCGTCGACCGGCTCGGCGGGCGCTCGAATGGTGCGCCGGCCGCCATGTCCTCGACGAGCAACACCGGCAGCAGCAACAACAGCAACGGCGGCACGGCGAGCGGCGCGATGATGGCCGCGGCGACCGATAGCGCACCGGCGGCCGGCGGCGCGATGATGCGCACGGCCGGCACGACGCCCGCGATGCAAGCGGCCGCGCTGCCCGTCGAAGGCACGCTGCCGTCGCTCGACGGCGCCGTGCAGTGGCTGAATTCGCCGCCGCTGACCGCGGCCGGCCTGCGCGGCAAGGTGGTGCTCGTCGATTTCTGGACGTATTCGTGCATCAACTGCCTGCGCACGCTGCCGTACACGACTGCGTGGGCGCACAAGTACGCGCCGTACGGGCTCGTCGTGATCGGTGTGCACGCACCGGAGTTCGCGTTCGAGCGCGACATCGGCAACGTGAAGAAGGCCGTGCATGACCTCGGCATCGACTACCCGGTCGCGATCGACAATGGCTATGCGATCTGGCGCGCGTTCGGCAACGAATACTGGCCCGCGCACTACTTCGTCGACGCGCAGGGGCGGATCCGCCATCACCACTTCGGCGAAGGCGAATACGCGCAGTCGGAACGCGCGATCCAGTCGCTGCTCGCCGAAGCCGGCCACCCGGAAGCGCTGAACGTGCCGCTCGGGCTCTCCGGCGCGCCCGCGAAAGGCGCGCTCGCGGCGGCCGACAGCGCGGACGTCCGCTCACCCGAAACCTATGTCGGCTATGCGCGTGCGGAAGACTTCACGTCGCCGGGCGGCGTCGTGCGCGACGCAGCACACCGCTACGACGCGCCCGCTCGTCCCGACCTGAACGACTGGGGCCTCGCCGGCACGTGGCAGGTCGGCGCCGAGCGCGCGACGCTCGCCGCGCCGGCCGGCCGGATCGTCTACCGCTTCCATGCGCGCGACCTGCACCTCGTGCTCGGCCCGGGTGCGAACGGCAAGCCGGTGCGCTTTCGCGTGACGCTCGACGGCGCGGCGCCCGGCGCGGCCCATGGCGCCGACGTGGACGCGCAGGGCTACGGCACCGTCACCGGCCAACGCCTGTATCAGTTGGTGCGGCAGCCGGGCACGATCGCCGACCGCACGTTCTCGATCGAGTTTCTCGATCCGGGCGTCGACGCGTATGCGTTCACATTTGGTTGAGTGCCGCGGCCCGGACACCTTATTTCGTCCCTCGTTTTCGAAGGAGCAATTCATGATCCCGACATCCACTCGCCGTTTCGCACCGAAGCGGGCGGCCATGCTGCGCCGCATCGGCGCGATCGCCCTCGCGGCGGCCGCCGTGTTCGGCTACCAGCGTGTCGTCAGTTCCGCGGAACCGATGCGCACGGTGCCCGCGCCGACGCTCGACGAAACCCCGGGCACCTCCCACGAGGAAACCGCCGTGATCGCCGGCGGCTGCTTCTGGGGCGTGCAGGGCGTGTTCGAGCACGTGAAGGGCGTGAAGCAGGTCACGGCCGGCTATGCGGGCGGCGCATCCGAAACCGCGCATTACGCGCTCGTCGGCAGCGGGCTGACCGGGCATGCGGAATCGGTGCGCATCGTCTTCGACCCGACGCAGGTCACGTACGGCCGGCTGCTGCAGGTGTTCTTCTCGGTCGCGCACGATCCGACCGAGCTGAACCGTCAGGGCCCCGACGAAGGCTCGCAATACCGGTCCGCGATCTTCCCGACCACCGCGCAGCAGCGGGCCGTCGCGACCGCGTACATCGCGCAGCTCGGCACCGCGCACACGTTCGCGTCGCCCGTCGTCACGCGCGTCGAGCCGTACAAGGGCTTCTATCCGGCCGAGGCGTATCACCAGAACTACCTCGAGCTGCATCCCGACGCGCCGTACATCGCATTCAACGACCTGCCGAAGGTCGCCGGGCTGAAGCAGCGCTTCCCGACGCTGTATCGTCCCGACGCGGTGCTGTGGCGCGACGCCCATCTGTGACAGGCAACCGGCGGCGCGGCGGCCGGCCCGCGGCATGACGCGGCCGGCCCCGCGCCGCCGGCCGCGTTTGAGCTGCATCAACGAAACGCATGCCGCGCCGACGGGGCAAACCCCGATCAGGTCAGCTTGACGGGCCAACTTCGCGTAGACTTCTCCAGATCAGTCCCCGCCGCATCATGCGGCGCCCGGAACTCACCAGCTTGCCAGGAGGCGTCACGCATGCGCGCAGTGCCTTTGTCTGACAGCAGCACCCTTGAACAACCGTCCACCGGCGCAGTCGTGCGCGACCTGCGCCGCGTGCCCATCCATCCCGACCACTGGTATCCGCTCGCGTGGTCGCGCGAGCTCAAGCGTGGCAAGACGCTCGGCGTGCGCTTCGCCGGCGATCCGATCGTGCTCGTGCGCACCGAATCCGGCGCCGTGTATGCGCTCGAAGACCGTTGCGCGCACCGCCAGGTGCCGCTGCATGCGGGCGTCGTGTCCGGCGAAACGCTGCGCTGCTGCTATCACGGCTGGACCTATGCGTGCGACAGCGGCCGCTGCGTCGACGTGCCTTACCTCGGCCGCGACCGTTTGCCCAACGGCGTGCGCGCGTATCCGTGCCGCGAGGCGCACGGGTTGATTTTCGTGTTCCCCGGCGACGCGACGCTCGCCGACGAACGCCCGTTCCCCGCGCTCGAATCGGCGGACGACCGTGCATTCAAGACGCGCCGCTTCGGCCGCGAGGTCAAGTGCCACTACTCGTTCATGCACGAGAACCTGATGGACATGAACCATCAGTTCCTGCATCGCAAGCAGATGGGACAGATGCGCGCGCGCAGCGTCGGTCGCCGGCGCGGCGACGACTGGGTCGAGGTCGACTACACGTTCGCGCGGATGGAAGGCAAGCAGCCGGTCGGCGAGGCGCTCGTGTTCGGCGCCAGCAAGAAGCCGGCCGACCAGTCCGACAAGAGCGTGATGACGGTGCGCACCCTGTACCCGTACCAGACGCTGCAGATCCGCTCGAGCGAGGGCACGCTCGTGATGGACCTGTGGATCGTCTACGTGCCGCTCGACGCGGAGCAGCGCACCAACCGCACGTTCGGCGTGCTGTCGATCCACAAGCCGGGCATCCCGTTCGCGCTCGATCTCGCGTGGCCGCTGCTCGTCTGGTTCACCGAGCGGATCTTCCGCGAGGATCGCTGGATCGTCGAGCGCGAGCAGGAAGCGCACGACCGGCAGGGCGCCGACTGGAACCACGAGGTGTTCCCGGTCATCAACGAACTGCGCGACCTGCTGCGCCAGTGCGGCGCGCGCACCGTGATTCCGATCCGCGAAGCGAACGCGGGCGACGCGCGCTGACCGCCGCGGCGCGCGCGCACCTTCGTCCGGTTCGCCCGCTTCGCCCTCGCTCAGCCGGCGCGCTCGACCGGATGCGGCTCGCGCAGCCGGTTCGCGATGCGGGCGGCCTCGTAGTAGCCGGCGGCAGGCGGCCGCTCCAGATAGCGGCCCGCGCCGCGCACCGCACGCAGCTCGCCGTCGGCCCATGCGAGCGCGCCGCGCGTGAGCGTGTGCGTCGCGACACCCTGCACGGTCATTCCTTCGAACACGTTGAAGTCGACCTGCTGGTGATGGGTCTTCACCGAGATCGTCTTCGTCGCGGCCGGATCCCACACGACGAGGTCGGCATCGGCGCCCACCTGCACGGCCCCCTTGCGCGGATACAGGTTGAAGATCTGCGCGGCGTTCGTCGACGTGATCCGCACGAACTCGTTCGGCGTGATGCGGCCGTGATTCACGCCGTGATGCCACAGCACCGACATGCGGTCCTCGACGCCGCCGCAGCCGTTCGGAATCTTCGTGAAGTCCTCGCGGCCCATCGCCTTCTGCGACGCGCAGAACACGCAGTGGTCGGTCGCCGTCGTATGCAGCTGGCCGGCCTGCAGCCCGCGCCACAGCGCCTCGCGATGCTCGGCCGAGCGGAACGGCGGGCTCATCACGTGCGCGGCCGCGCGTGTCCAGTCCGGGTCGCGATAAACGGCCTCGTCGATCACCAGGTGGCCCGGCAGCACTTCGCCGAACACACGCAGCCCTTCGCTGCGCGCGCGCGTGATCGCATCGACCGCGTCCTTCGACGACACGTGCACGATATACACCGGCACGCCGAGCACCTGCGCGATGCGGATCGCGCGGTTCGCGGCTTCGCCCTCGACCTCCGGCGGACGCGACAGCGGATGCGCCTCCGGCCCGGTCATCCCGCGCGCGAGCAACGCCTGCTGCAGCCGGAACACGAGTTCGCCGTTCTCCGCGTGCACGGTCGGCAGCGCGCCGAGTTCGAGCGAACGCGAGAAGCTGTTCACGAGCACCTCGTCGTCGGCCATGATCGCGTTCTTGTACGCCATGAAGTGCTTGAAGCTCGACACGCCGTGCTCGCGCACGAGCGTGCCCATATCGCGGTGCACCGATTCGTCCCACCATGTGACGGCCACATGAAAACCGTAGTCGGCCGCCGCCTTCTCGGCCCAGCCGCGCCATTCGCGGAATGCGTCCATCAGCGGCTGCTTCGGGCTCGGGATCACGAAGTCGATGATGCTCGTCGTGCCGCCCGACAGCCCGGCGGCCGTCCCCGAATAGAAATCGTCGCTCGCCGTCGTGCCCATGAACGGCAGTTCCATGTGCGTATGCGGATCGATGCCGCCCGGCATCACGTACTGGTCGTGTGCGTCGACCACCGTCGCGCCGGCCGGCGCGTCGATCGTCTCGGCGATCTGCAGGATCGTGCCGCTGTCCTGCGGGTCGGCACACAGTACGTCCGCGCGATAGGTGCGGTCCGCATCGACCACGGTGCCGCCGCGAATCAGGATTGCCATGTCGTTGCCTCCTCGTTGATTGTCGGGTGCCGCATGCATTCACTCATCACGCATCACGCGCTCGCGATCTGCGCGCGCTGGGCGGCGCGCCACTTCATCCAGGTGCCGTACACGCCGGACGCCAGCACGAGGCCGACGAACCACGCGTACGTGTAGAGCGTGTTGAAGAAGGCCGGCACGTTCGGGAACGATGCCGGGAATGCGGTATGCAGGAAGCCGGGCAGGTTCGGCAGCACGCCGATCGCGAGCGCGGCCAGCGCGGCGGGGTTCCAGCCGCGCGCATAGCTGAAGTCGCCGCGCTCGTCGAACAGCGCGTGCGTATCGAGCCGCGTGCCGCGAATCAGGAAGTAGTCGACCATCAGGATGCCCGCGACCGGGCCGAGCAGCGCCGAATAGCCGACGAGCCAGGTGAAGATATAGCCGTCCGTCGTCGCGAGGATCTTCCACGGCATCATCACGATCGCGATCGTCGCGGTGATCATCCCGCCGGTGCGATACGAGATCGCCTTCGGCCACAGGCTAGAGAAATCGTAAGCCGGGCCGACGAGGTTCGCCGCGAGGTTGCAGCACATCGTGTCGAGCGTGAGGATCACCAGCGCGATGCCGACGCCGATGCCGGTCATCCGGCTCGTCAGGTCGATCGGATCCCAGATCGCGTTGCCGTAGATCACGACGGTCGCCGACGTCACGACGACCGACACCACCGACAGCAGCGCCATCGGCAGCGGCAGCCCGATCGACTGACCGATCATCTGGTCGCGCTGCGAATGCGCGAAGCGCGTGAAGTCGGGAATGTTCAGCGCGAGCGTCGCCCAGAAGCCGACCATGGCGGTCAGGCCCGGCCAGAACGTCGCCCAGAAGAGCCCGGCCTTCTTGCCGCCCGCGACGAACTGTGACGGCGCCGACAGCATCGAGCCGAAACCGCCCGCCTGCGACGTCGCCCACCACACGAGCGCGACGCACATCACGACCTTGATCGGCGCCGACCAGCTCTCGAGCCAGCGGATCGAATCGGTGCCATGCAGGATGAAGTACAGCTGCAGCGCCCAGAACACCAGGAAGCACGCGAGCTGCCCGAACGAGATGCCGATGACCGGCAGCGCCGCGCCGTGCAGCGCGTTGCCGGTCAGGATGTTCAGCAGCGTGTAGATTGCGCTGCCGCCGAGCCAGGTCTGGATGCCGTACCAGCCGCACGCGACGATCGCGCGCAGCAGCGCCGGCAGCTTCGCCCCCTGCGTGCCGAACGACGCGCGCACGAGCACCGCGTACGGAATCCCGTGCTTCGCGCCCGCATGGCCGACCAGCAGCATCGGCACGAGCACGATCAGGTTGCCGAGCAACACGGTCAGCACAGCCTGCCACGGCGACATGCCTTCCTGGATCAGCCCGGCCGCGAGCATGTACGACGCGATGTTCATCACCATCCCGACCCATAGCGCCGCGAAGTGATACCACCGCCATGTGCGCTGCGCGGCCGTCGTCGGCGCGAGGTCGTCGTTGTACAGGCTGCCGGCCGGCGCCGCGGCGCTGTCGGCATCGGCGGGAATCGCTGCTGGTTTCATCGAAAGCGCTCCACGTAAACGTCGGCGCCGGCATCGCGCGATGCCGGCGAAACAGGACACAAGCGGCGGCGCAGCCCGTACCGCGCCGCCGGCCGCCGGTCAGGCCGCCTTCGCGTGCTTCGCGGGTTCCACCGGGCCGGCACCCGCGTCGGCCCGCGCCGGATTGTTCGGATGCGTGGTCCAGTTCGCATAGTCGCCCGCGTCGACCCGCTCCATCGTGATGCATTGCTCGACCGGACACACATGCATGCAAAGATTGCACCCGACGCACTCCGCGTCCACCACTTCGAAATGCCGCGCGCCGTCCTTCTCGGCGGTGATCGCCTGGTGCGACGTGTCCTCGCACGCGATATGGCACAGCCCGCACTGGATGCAGCGGTCCTGGTCGATGCGCGCCTTGATGTCGTATTTCAGGTTCAGGTATTTCCAGTCGGTGACGTTCGGCACCGCGCGACCGCGGATGTCGTCGAGCGTCGCGTAGCCCTTCTCGTCCATCCAGTTCGACAGCCCGTCGGCGAGATCCGTCACGATCCGGAAGCCGTAGTGCATCGCGGCGGTGCACACCTGCACGCTGCCGGCGCCAAGCACCATGAACTCGGCCGCGTCGCGCCACGATGAAATCCCGCCGATGCCGGAAATCGGCAGGTTCGGCGTTTCCGGATCGCGCGCGATCTCCGCGACCATGTTCAGCGCGATCGGCTTGACCGCGGGGCCGCAATAGCCGCCGTGCGTGCCCTTGCCGTCGACGGTCGGCATCGGCGCCATCTGGTCGAGGTCCACCGCGACGATCGAATTGATCGTGTTGATCAGCGACACGCCGTCCGCGCCGCCCTTGTAGGCGGCGCGCGAGCCCATCCGGATGTCGCTGATGTTCGGCGTGAGCTTCACGAGGCACGGCAGCTTCGTGCCTTCCTTGACCCAGCGCGTGACCATCTCGACGTATTCCGGCACCTGCCCGACGGCCGCGCCCATCCCGCGCTCGCTCATCCCGTGCGGACAGCCGAAGTTCAGCTCGACCGCGTCGGCGCCCGTGTCCTCGACGAGCGGCAGGATCCATTTCCAGTCGCGCTCGTTGCACGGCACCATCAGCGACACGATCAGCGCGCGGTCGGGCCAGTCGCGCTTCACCTGCGCGATCTCTCTCAGGTTCACGTCGAGCGGGCGGTCGGTGATCAGCTCGATGTTGTTCAGCCCGGCGATCCGCTGGCCGTTCCACTGCACCGCGCCGTAGCGCGAGCTGACGTTGACGACGTGCGGATCGAGCCCGAGCGTCTTCCAGACGACGCCGCCCCAACCCGCCTCGAACGCGCGGTTGACGTTGTAGGCCTTGTCGGTCGGCGGCGCGGACGCGAGCCAGAAGGGATTCGGCGAAGTGATGCCTGCGATGGTGCAGCGAAGGTCGGCCATGTTCGGCTCCGTGAAAATGGGGCGTTTATCGTGATCCGCGCGGCATGCGCGATGCCGTTGCGTGGGCCGCGCTCACGCGGCCTTGGCGTCGCGCTGCGCGAGCGCCGCGTCGATCGCGGCCGCGGCGCGCTTGCCGTCCTGCACGGCCTGCACGGTGAGGTCGAGACCGCCCGTCGCCGCGCAATCGCCGCCGGCCCACACGTCGGGCAACGCGGTGCGTCCGTCCGCATCGACCGCGATGCGCGTGCCGTCCGCCGTCAGCAATGCGGGCGCGATGCCGTCCGGCACCAGCGTCTGGCCGATTGCCTTCAGCACCATGTCCGCATCGACGGTGAAGCGTTCGCCCGACGCGGCCTCGAACTCGACGCCCGTCACGTGCCCGTCCGCGCCCGCGATGTGCACCGGCTTCGCGTGCGTGACGAGCGTGACGCCGCTCTTTTGCGCGAACTCGCGTTCGGCCCACGTCGCGCTCATCGCGTCCACGCCGCGCCGGTACACCATCGTCACGCGCTCGGCGCCGAGCTTGCGGCTCTGCACGGAAGCGTCGATCGCCGTGTTGCCGCCGCCGATCACGACCACGCGCCGCCCGACCGGCACGTTCTCCAGCCCGTCGGCCTGTCGCACCTGCTCGATGAAGTCGACCGCGTTCATCACGCCGGTCAACTGCTCGCCGTCGATCGCGAGCGTGCGCATGCCGCCCAGCCCCATCGCGAGAAACACCGCGTCGTGCCGCTCGCGCAGTGCGTCGAGCGTCACGTCGCGGCCGAGCGCGACGCCCGTCTCCAGCGCGATACCGCCGATCGACAGCAACCACTCCACTTCGCGCTGCGCGAAATCGTCGACGGTCTTGTACGCGGCGATGCCATATTCGTTCAAGCCGCCCGCCTTCGGCCGCGCGTCGAACAGCGTGACGCGATGGCCGGCCAGCGCGAGCCGGTGCGCGCAGGCGAGCCCGGCCGGCCCCGCGCCGACCACCGCGACATGCCGCCCCGTATCGGGCGCACGCGTGAAGCGCACCGCACCGGTCGCCATCGCCCAGTCGGTCGCGTGCCGCTGCAGCGCGCCGATCGCGACCGGCTGCGCGTCCTGGTGATTGCGCACGCACGCGCCTTCGCACAGGATCTCGGTCGGACACACGCGTGCACACATTCCGCCGAGCGGATTGGCAGACAAGATGTCGGTCGCCGCGCCCTTCAGGTTGCCGTTGCCGATCTTGCGGATGAAGCTCGGGATATCGATCTGCGTGGGGCACGCCTGCACGCATGGCGCGTCGTAGCAGTAGTGGCAGCGGCTGGCGGCGGCCGCGGCGGCAGTCGGATCGAGCAGCGGCGCGATATCGGCGAATTCGCACGAGAGTTGCGTGGACGTCAGGCGATGCGCGGCGATATCGCCGGTTGGCTTGGTGGTCATACGCGTTCCTTCGACTGAGTGGAGACGAAGCCGTCCCCGCCGGCTGCGAACGCACAGTCGGGTCGGCTATGTTTTGGAGTGCTACGGTCAGGCGATGAGCAGCCTGCCGGCCGCGCTACATTCGATCCGTCATGAGGCCGGCTCGCACGCACGCGAGAGCATCGCGTGCAGCAGCACGTTCGCGCCTGCCTCGATCCACGCAGGCGTCGCGTCCTCGATCTCGTTGTGGCTGATGCCGTCGACGCAGGGCACGAACACCATCGACGTCGGCGCGACCTGCGCCAGATAGCACGCATCGTGTCCCGCACCCGACACGATGTCGCGATGCGAGTAGCCGAAGCGGTCGGCCGCGTCGCGCACGGCCGCCACGCAGGCCGGATCGAACGCGACCGGCTTGTAGTAGAAAATCTGCTCGAGCGCGGTCTCGAGCCCGATCTCGCCCGCGATGCGCGCGACGCCGTCGCGCAGCGCAGCGTCCATCTTCGCGAGCACGGCGTCGTCCGGATGACGGAAATCGACGGTGAAGAACACGCGGCCCGGAATCACGTTGCGCGAGTTCGGATGAACCTGCATCATCCCGACCGTCGCGCAACCGAACGGCGCGTGATCGAGGCCGATGCGGTTCACGAGATCGACGACGCGCGACGCGCCGAGCAGCGCGTCGCGGCGGCGCGGCATCGGCGTCGGCCCCGCATGTGCTTCCTGGCCGGTGAACGTGATTTCATACCAGCGCTGCCCCTGCGCGTCGGTCACCACGCCGATCGTCTTGCACTCCGCTTCGAGAATCGGCCCCTGCTCGATATGCAGCTCGAACGCCGCATGCAGCTTGCGGCCGCCGCACGGCACGTCGCCCGCATAGCCGATGCGCGCCAGCTCGTCGCCGATCGTCTTGCCGTCGACGTCCTTGCGCGACAGCCCGTATTCGAGCGAAAACACGCCCGCGAACACGCCCGACGCGACCATCGCCGGCGCGAAACGCGAGCCTTCCTCGTTGGTCCAGATCACGACCTCGATCGGATGCTCGGTCTCGATGCCATGATCGTTCAGACTACGAATCACCTCGAGGCCGCCGAGCACGCCGTAGATGCCGTCGAAGCGGCCGCCCGTCGGCTGTGAATCCGCATGCGAGCCGGTGACGACCGGCGCCGCGTCGGCCACGCGCCCCGCACGACGCATGAATACGTTGCCCATCGTATCGACCGTCACCGTGCAGCCGGCCGCCTTGGCCCAGCCGACGATCAGGTCGCGCCCGGCCTTGTCGAGATCGGTCAGCGCGAGGCGGCAGACGCCGCCCTTCGGCGTCGCGCCGATCTTCGCCACCTCCATCAGGCTGTCCCACAACCGTCTGCCGTCGATCTTGATCGACGTGTCGAATGCTGCCCGCTTCACTGTTTCCGATACCGTGTCCATTCGTATCGCTCCTGTGGGGTCGTCATGTCGTGATCCGGTCGATGCCGGTGCACGCATTACTGCTGTCGGGGCAAACCCGCACCTGCGAGGTGCAGGTGCGCATCGTTCCTGCGATTCGTCCGATCGATCGGCGGGGTGCTGGCACTGCGTTCCGCCGCTCGTCGAATCCTGTCCGATTGGACAGGTTTTAGACCATCGAAATGTCCAGCGCAACGTCTTTCTTGCGTGACGTGTTCGAGCGAGAACCGTGCCATCGCATCGCAGCATCGCGCCCGCACGAATGCATCGCGCAGGTGCGTTCGAAGCGGACCTGCGACTAGAATGAAGCCCAACGCGGCACCCATGCCGCGCGAGGGCAACGATGAGACATGACGAAGCGGCCGCCGCAGCCGGCGGCCACGACGAAACGGGCACGCCTTTGCGGCGACGCAAGGCGCACATCCGCGAGTCCAACGAAGCGCATTTGCTGGCCTGCGCGGAAGCCGTGTTCGCGGAGCGCGGGCTCAACGGCGCGAGCACCGCGATGATCGCCGAGCGTGCCGGGTTGCCGAAGGCGAACCTGCATTACTACTTCCCGACGAAGCTGGCGTTGTACCGCCGTGTGCTCGACGACCTGTTCGAAGACTGGCACCGCGCGGCCGGCTCGTTCGAGGCCGGAGACGATCCCGTCGAGGCGATCGGCAGCTACGTGCGCGCGAAGATGGATCTGTCGCGACGGCGCCCGCTCGGCTCGAAGGTGTGGGCCAACGAGATCATCCACGGCGCCGAGCACATGCAGGACATCCTGTCGGAACGTGTGAAGCCGTGGTTCGACACGCGCGTGAACGTGATCGAAGGCTGGATCGCGCGCGGGCTGCTCGCACCGATCGATGCGCACGCATTGATGTACCTGATCTGGGCGACCACGCAGCACTATGCGGATTTCGATGCGCAGATCCGCGCGCTGAGCGGCAAGCGTGCGTTTACGCAGAAGGCCTTCGCCGAGAAGACCGAGCACGTCGTGCAACTCGTGATCCGCGCATGCGGTGCGGTGTCGCCGGGCGCGAGTGCATAGCGCGATCGCATTCCCGGGCAAACAAAACGGGCGACGGGCACGATGCCCGCCGCCCGCGTCGCGAGACGGCGTACGTGCCGTCCCGCGCGTGATGCGTGAACGCGTTCGCGTTACGCGACGCGCTCGATCGCGATCGCCGTCGCCTCGCCGCCGCCGATGCACAGCGATGCGATGCCGCGCTTCAGGCCATACGATTCGAGCGCGGCCAGCAGCGTCACCATCACGCGTGCACCCGATGCGCCGATCGGATGGCCGAGCGCACACGCGCCGCCGTGCACGTTGACCTTGTCGTGCGACAGATCGAGATCGCGCATCGCGGCCATCACGACCACCGCGAAGGCTTCGTTGATCTCGAACAGGTCGACGTCGCGCAGGTTCCAGCCGGTTTTTTCGGACAGCTTGCGAATTGCGCCGATCGGGGCCGTCGCGAACAGGCCCGGCTTGTTCGCGTAGGTCGAATGCCCGACGATCACGGCCTTCGGCGTGAGGCCGAGCCGCTCCGCTTCCGAGCGACGCATCATCACGAGCGCGGCCGCGCCATCGGAAATCGACGACGAATTGGCCGCCGTCACCGTGCCGCCTTCGCGAAACGCCGGCTTGAGCGTCGGAATCTTGTCGAGCTTCGCCTTGCCCGGTTGCTCGTCGATCGAGACCACCGCTTCGGTCTTGCCGGTCTTCACGGTCACCGGCGCGACCTCCGACGTGAAGCGCCCGTCCGCGATCGCACGTTGCGCACGCGTCAGCGACGCGATCGCGAACGCATCCTGCTCCTCGCGCGTGAACTGGTAGGCCTGCGCGCAATCCTCCGCGAACGTGCCCATCAGCCGGCCCTTGTCGTATGCGTCCTCGAGCCCGTCGAGGAACATGTGGTCGAGCACCTGGCCGTGACCCATGCGCATCCCCGCGCGCGCCTTCGGCAGCAGGTACGGCGCATTCGTCATGCTCTCCATCCCGCCCGCGACCGCCACGTCCGCCGAGCCGGCCAGCAGCAGGTCGTGCGCGAACATCGCGGCCTTCATCCCGGAGCCGCACATCTTGTTGACCGTGGTCGCGCCCGCGGCCAGCGGCAATCCGGCCTTCAGCGCGGCCTGCCGCGCCGGCGCCTGACCCTGGCCGGCCGGCAGCACGCAGCCGAACACGATTTCATCGATGCGCTCGGCCGGCACACGTGCGCGCTCGAGCGCCGCGCGGATCGCCGCCGCGCCGAGCTCGCTCGCGCTTGCCCCGGCGAGGTCGCCTTGAAAACCACCCATCGGCGTGCGTGCCGCGCCGACGATTACGATCGGATCCTGTGTCGTCATGATCGAGTTTCTCCAGTTCCAGTTTCAGTTTCAGCGCGGCGCCATGCGCAACGCGCCATCGAGACGGATGACTTCGCCGTTCAGCATCGTGTTCTCGGCGATGTGCCGCACCAGTGCCGCGAATTCGTCGGGGCGGCCGAGCCGCGGCGGGAACGGCACGCTCTTGCCGAGCGCGTCCTGCACGTCCTGCGGCATGCCGGTCATCATCGGCGTCGCGAAGATGCCCGGCGCGATCGTCACCACGCGAATGCCGAACCGCGCGAGTTCGCGCGCGATCGGCAGCGTCATGCCCACCACGCCGCTCTTCGATGCCGCATACGCGGCCTGCCCGATCTGCCCGTCGAACGCCGCGACCGACGCGGTGTTGACGATCACGCCGCGCTCGCCTTGCGCGTCGGCGTCCTGCTTCGACATTACTTCGGCCGCCAGGCGGATCATGTTGAACGTGCCGACCAGGTTGATCGACACCGCGCGCGCGAAGCGCTCGAGCGAATGCGGACCGTCGCGGCCGACGACTTTCTCGCCCGGCGCGACGCCCGCGCAGTTCACGAGCGCATCGATGCGGCCGAACGCGTCGCGCGCGGCGGCGACGGCAGCTTGCCCGTCGGCTTCGCTCGTTACGTCGGTCTTCACGAAGCATGCGGCCGCACCGAGTTCGTGCGCGAGGCTCGTGCCGGCATCCTCATTGACATCCAGCAAAACCGCCTTGCCGCCTGCGGCCACCACCATGCGCGCCACCGCGGCGCCGAGGCCCGAACCGGCGCCCGTAATCAGAAAAACGCGATCCTCGATATTCATTCGCACTCCGTATTCAGTCTTCAGGATTGAGCGGTCTTCTCGGCTTCCATCTTGCGCAGAACGAAGCGCTGGATCTTGCCGCTCGGGGTTTTCGGCAGCGCGTCGACGAAGTCGATCGCGCGCGGATACGCGTGGGCCGACAGCCGCCGCTTCACGTGCTGGCTCAGTTCGTCGGCCAGCGCCGGCGTGCCTTCAAAGCCTTTCGACAGCACGACGAACGCCTTGACGATCTCCGTGCGCTCCGGGTCCGGCACGCCGATCACCGCGGCCTCGCTGACGGCCGGATGCTCGATCAGCGCGCTTTCCACGTCGAACGGGCCGATCCGGTAGCCGGACGACGTGATCACGTCGTCCGCGCGGCCGATGAAGCTCACGGTGCCGTCCGGCTCGAGCTCGACGTTGTCGCCGGTCCGGTAGTAGCCGCCCGCGATCGCCGGCGTATCCTGCTGCCAGTAGCCGGTGAACCACAGCAGCGGCGAGCGTGCGATGTCGATCGCGAGGTTGCCGGGCTCGCCCGGGCCGAGCTCGCGGCCAGCTTCGTCGAGTACCGCGACGCGATAGCCGGGCATCGCGAGACCGGCCGAACCGACATGGACGACGTGCGTGAGCCCGTGATGGTTGTTCACGACCATCCCGAGTTCGGTCTGGCCGTAGTGGTCGTGGATCGGCGCGCCGAGCGCCGCATGGAACCAGCGCACGACTTCCGGGTTCAGCGGTTCGCCCGCGCTGCTGACGACCCGCAGTTGCCCTTTCAGCCGTGCCGCCACTTCGGTGCCGGCCGCCATCAGCATCCGGTACGCGGTCGGCGAACCGGCGAGGCTCGTGATGCCGAGCCGTTCGATCACGTCGCAGGTGCTGTCGACGGTGAAGCTGCCTTCGTACAGCGTCGTTGCATGGCCGAGCAGCAGCGGGCCCGTGATCGCGTAGTAGAGCCCGTATGCCCAACCGGGATCGGCGATGTTCCAGAAGCGGTCGCTGTCGCGCAGGTCCACCGCGTCGCGCATGTACGCGCCGAACGCGAGCAGTGCGCGCAGCGGCACCGGCACGCCTTTCGGCAAACCCGTCGTGCCCGACGTCGACATCATCATGAACAGGTCGGTGCCCTTGCGCGGCACCGGTTCGAATGTGCCCGGCTGCGCGTCGAGCGCCGCACGGAAATCGATGTCGCGGGCCGGCAGCGTGTCGCCCGGCTCGCGCACCGTCGCCACCGGCGGGCAATCCATGATCTCGTCGAGCTTCGCGCGATTCGCGATGTTGGTGACGATCAGCCGCGCATCGCTCATGCGCAGCCGGTGTTCGATCGCCTTCGGTCCGAACGCGGTGAAAAGCGGCTGGTAGACGGCGCCCGCGCGCCATGTGCCGAGGATCGTCGCGACGAGTTCGGGCGTGCGCGGCAACAGGCCGGCCACCACGTCACCCGGCTTCACGCCCTGCTCGACCAGCAGGTTCGCGACGCGCGCCGACAGCGCCTGCATCTGCGCGAACGTGAAGCTGCGATGCCGGCCGCCGACGTCGATCCAGTCGAGTGCGATCGCGTTCGGGTCCGCCGCCGCATGCCGGTCGCAGCATTCGACGCAGGCGTTCAGGCCCTGCTCCAGGTCGCCGTGCAGATGTGCGGCGGCGGTCTCGATACGGAAGCCGGCCACGGCGTCGGCGTAGGCCGGCACCTCCCGGGCAGTTGCTCCATCACGCATGCGTGTCTCCTGTTCGTTATGACCGCCGGTGAACCGAGGGTATATCGATGATGGTAGACAGCAGTCACATTGCAATCAATGACAAACAGAATCTAGAATCGTGATCGCTTTTGCCATGTCTGGAGGGCATGAAAACATGGGGCCGCAGATGATCTCGCCCGATTTCGTCGAGGATGCGCTCGAGAGCCTGCGCCGGCAACGGATTCCGGCCGGGCCGGTGCTGCACGCGGCCGGCCTGCCGGCCGCCGTGCGCGGGCCGGTTACGCCGCAGCAGTATGGCCGGCTGTGGCTGGCGATCGCCAGCGCGATCGACGACGAATTTTTCGGGCTTGCGGCCCGGCCGATGCGGCGTGGCAGTTTCATGCTGCTGTGCCATGCCGTGCTGGACGCGGGCACGCTCGAGAAGGCACTACGGCGTGCGCTGCAATTCCTGCGCGTGGTGCTGGACGAGCCGCACGGCCAGCTCGTGGTCGCCGACGGACAGGCGCAGATCGTGCTCAAACAGGCGGGCGCGCCCTATTCCGCGTTCGCTTACCGGACGTTCTGGCTGATCCTGCTCGGCGTCGCCTGCTGGCTGACCGGCCGGCGAATTCCGCTGCAGCGCATCGATTTCGCGTGCCCGAGCCCCGACCACCGCAGCGATTACCACCAGCTCTTCGGGGTACCGGTCCATTTCGACCGGCCCGACAGCCGGCTCGCCTTCAATGCCGCATATCTCGCGCTGCCGACGATCCGCTCCGCTCAGGCGCTGAAGACCTTCCTGCGCGGCGCGCCCGGCAACCTGCTGGTCCGCTACCGGCACGACACCGGCTGGGTGGCAAAAACGCGCGCGCACCTGAAGGCACTGCCGGCCGCAGAGTGGCCCGACTTCGACACGCTGGCCGTGCGCCTCGGCACGACGCCCGCGACGTTGCGGCGACGCTTGCGCAGCGAGGGACAGAGCTTCGCATCGATCAAGGACGAGCTGCGCGGCGCACTGGCCCAGTCGCTGCTGCGCGCACACCGGCTTAGCGTCGCGGAAATCGCGGCCGAACTCGGCTTCACCGAACCGAGCGCGTTTCATCGCGCGTTCCGGAAATGGACGGGCACGAGCCCGGGCGCGTTTCGGCGGGACGTCAATGCGGGGCAATCGGAGCATTGATGCGCTGCGGTGCCCGGGCGGGCGCGCTGCGGGATCGGTGCGACATGCCGTCGACGCGCGCGGCTACCGGCTTGCTGACTTTCGTCGTGAGCCTGTTTCGTGGGGAACGCGGCTGGTCGCATCGGCTGGTTTTTCGCGTGCGCGGCGCTATCGCGCGATACCGCTCTGGATGCGGATCGACGACCCGACGATGTCGATCTGCCTGGCCATGCTGATCGAGCTTGCCGGCCTAGGTGCGACCTACGCTGTGCGTGCTCAAGTACGTGCTGAGCACGTTGAATGTCGCGGTTGTGTTCTATCCATCGGTCAACAGCTTCGCGAGGATCGGCATCTGCTTGCTGATGATGGTGCGGCGTCAGGCGCTGTCAAAAGCGGAGTAGTCTCTGTCGAGTAGCCGTGATGCCGGCCACCGCGGCCCGCCCCGGCGAGCATGCGTGGAATCCTGATTCTTCGAACTGATGCGAGGCCCGATATGGATGCAGTTCGTGCAGTCATCGAACCGTATGAAGCCGCACTTCGAGCGGCGATGCTCACCAACGACGTCGACGCGCTCGACGCGTTGCTGGATGCCGATCTGACCTTCACCGTCCCGACCGGGGAGGTCATTACGAAGCACGACGATCTGTCCGCGCATCGTGCGAAGCTGCTGCGCCTCGACGCACTCGATATCCAGGAGATGGGGACGAAGATGATCGGCGAGATGATTCTCACCACGACGAAGGCGATGCTTGCCGGTCGTTTCGACGGCGCCGCATTCAACGGCTTGTTCGCCTATACGCGCCTGTGGCGCCGATTGGGGAGCGACTGGCGTGTGGTTGCAGGACATGCATCGCAGATCGGTTGAGCTACGACATGCCGGCAATGGCCGAACTGCGGGATCCAAAGGTGAATCGATGCTGCGACTGTCACGCACCGACATGCTCGGCGCGCTGGGAGCTACGCCAATGACGGGGAGAAGAGATTCGCACGCTAGCGACGACTCCGCCCTCGCTGCCATCGCCCCTTTTTTACCGCGCCAATGCAAAAACCCCCGCCTTCTGGGCGGGGGTTTTTGGCTTAGGGAGCCTGACGATTACCTACTTTCACACGGGAATCCGCACTATCATCGGCGTAGAGTCGTTTCACGGT
>NZ_JAWRXS010000131.1:0-321 GCF_046534915.1 Burkholderia sp. SIMBA_051
GCGCGGAACGGATTCTCGCGTATCGCCTGCAGCACCCGGCCGAACGGCGAATTGACGATGCGCAGCAGCATCAGGAACAGCGCCACGCAGACGGCGGCGATCAGGTAGTAGGTGATGATGCGGCCGTCGATGGTCACGCCGAACAGCGGCTCGGCGAATGGCCGGTAGGCCGGGCGCAGCATCTGCGGCACCTTGACGTTCAGGCCGTCCTCGCCGCCGGTCAGGTCGGATAGCTGTGACACCAGCGTCTGGAACGCCGCCGCGACCGCCAGCGTGATCATGGCGTAGCAGATGGCGCGCACGCGCAGGCTGGCCAGCCCG
>NZ_JAWRXS010000132.1:0-319 GCF_046534915.1 Burkholderia sp. SIMBA_051
GGCGCAGGCCGCGGGCGACGATCCGATCAGCGGCATTCACGCCGGCGACGTGCTGGTGCGTTTGCGCGCGATCAGCATCATGCCGAACGTGGACACCACGCAATCGCTGTCGGCGCTCAACGTGGGCGTGAACAACGCGATCGTGCCGGAACTGGATCTGACTTACATGATCCGCGATTATCTCGGCGTCGAGCTGATTCTCGCCACGTCGCGCCATCAACTGACGTCGAGCCTCGGCAATCTCGGCGGCGTGAACGTGTTGCCGCCCACGCTGCTGCTGCAATATCACTTCAACCATGCCGGGCGCATTCGCCCCTAT
>NZ_JAWRXS010000133.1:0-318 GCF_046534915.1 Burkholderia sp. SIMBA_051
CATCGGCGTAGAGTCGTTTCACGGTCCTGTTCGGGATGGGAAGGGGTGGGACCGACTCGCTATGGTCATCAGGCAAAAGGGGTTGTCACGTTGCTTCGCAACGCGACCAATCTGGGAAGAAGCAGTAATTTAGGTTGTGAGCTGTATCTCACACATACGCGGTAGTTCAACCGCAGTACGTCGAGTGCCTGGCACTCGACGCTCGATATCCGTAAGCGCTGAAGCGCTAACGGCTATCGAGACAGACTTGTTATAGGATCAAGCCTTACGGGCAATTAGTATCAGTTAGCTGAACGCATTACTGCGCTTACACACCTG
>NZ_JAWRXS010000134.1:0-318 GCF_046534915.1 Burkholderia sp. SIMBA_051
GAGCATGGCGGCGATCTGAATCGGGTTGGCGTGAACGGGTTCTGCTGGGGCGGGCGGATTGCGTGGCTGTACGCCGAGCACAACCCGAAGCTGAAGGCGGGCGTCGCCTGGTACGGCCGCGTGACGGGCGACAAGAGCGCGATGACGCCGGCTAATCCGCTCGACCGGGTGGCGGACCTGCACGCGCCGGTGCTTGGCCTCTATGGGCGGCAGGATCAAAGCATCCCGCAAGACACGCTGGAGCAGATGAAGCAGGCGATCGCGCAAGGTCCCCAAGCGGGGCGCGGCTCACAATTCGTCGTCTATGACGACGCGGGG
>NZ_JAWRXS010000023.1:0-19738 GCF_046534915.1 Burkholderia sp. SIMBA_051
TGGCTATGGCACCGGGAGGTCATGCGTTGTCTGAGCGCCTTTCTTTTGGTTACTTTTCTTTGGCAAGACAAAGAAAAGTAACCGCCGCCCCGCGCAGGGGCGACGCTAATAGACCGACACGATTGCAGGTGCTTCACGAAAACCTACGCGCACCACCAAAAACCAGACCTTAATCCTTCCCCCGCTCGACAAGAGCGCCCCCCCGAGGCTCACTCCCCCCACCGGTCTGTTTCTCGAGCCATGCCCGCCGATCTTCCCGAGGCGTAACCCCAAACCGCTCCCGATAGGCATTAGAAAAATGCGCAGCAGAAGAGAACCCACAGGCGAGACTGACTTGAACGACCGACTTACTGGTCCGCTGCAACTGAGTGCGCGCCTTGAGCAGTCGAAGATTGAGGTAATACTTGGAGGGCATGGCCCCGAGATACTGTCGAAAGAGCCGCTCGAGTTGCCGCCGCGACACGCCGACAAGCCCGGCTATCTCATCGGTAGTCAAAGGATCCTCGATATTGGCTTCCATGAGCAGCAACGCGTCGTTGAGCCGAGGATGCCGCTCGCCGGGCGCAGTAACGAAAGGAATCCGCTGCCGCTCCTCACCGCTGCGCAGCGTCCCGGCGCCGAGCGCATCGGCAATCCGCTCCGCGAGATCCGCCCCATGTTCGCGCCCGATCATCGCCAGCATGAAATCGACGGTAGCCTGCCCACCGGCACAGGTCGCCCGATCGCGATCGATCTCGAAGATCTGCTGCGTGACGATCGACCGCTCGAACTGCTCGGCGAACTGCTGATACGTCTCCCAGTTCACGCTCACCCGATACCCGGAAAGCTGCCCGGCCATCGCGAGCCACCACACGCCGTGGTGAATCCCCGTGACGACCGGCGTGCGCTGCCCAATGCGCGCAAGACTCGCGAGAAACAACCGGTAGTCGGCAAACTGCTGAAACCGCTCCGACACGACGATCAGCCAGTCGCACGCGACAGCATCGTTGAACGCCGCATCGGCGTGCCACTGCGCGCCGCCGGCGAGCGGCACGGGCCGCCCGTCCCACGAACACACCTGCCAGCGATACAGCAAGCGCCCGTCGATCTCGTTCGCGAGATTCAACGCATCGACGATCGGCCCCACACCCGACATCGACACGGGCGGCAATGCAACGATCGCCACCTGCGTCGTGCGGGTGGCGCCTGCGGGACGAGTCACCGGTACCACGTATGAAAACCCGCCCGTCGCGTTACTTGAGGCTGCCCGACAGGAACTGCTTCAGACGCTCGCTCTGCGGACGCACCAGCACCTCCTTCGGATCGCCCTCTTCCTCGGTCCGCCCCTGATGCAGGAACATCACGTGGTTCGACACATTGCGCGCAAAACCCATCTCGTGCGTGACGACGATCATCGTGCGGCCTTCCTCGGCCAGCTTCTGCATCACCTTCAGCACTTCACCGACGAGCTCCGGGTCGAGCGCCGACGTCGGCTCGTCGAACAACATCACGTCCGGATGCATCGCGAGCGCACGCGCAATCGCGACACGCTGCTGCTGGCCGCCCGACAGATGCGACGGATACTGCTTCTCGACACGCGGCGCCAGCCCGACCTTCTCCAGGTACGCGCGTGCGCGCTCCTCGGCTTCCCGCTTCGAAATGCCGAGCACGTGCACCGGCGCTTCCATCACGTTCTCGAGCACGTTCATGTGCGCCCACAGATTGAAGTGCTGGAACACCATCGCGAGCTTCGTGCGGATACGCTGCAACTGCTTGTGATCGGCGACCTCGAGCGCGCCGGCGCGGTCGGGCTTCGTGCGCACGGTCTCGCCGTCGACGACGATCTGCCCCGCATTCGGCCGCTCGAGAAAATTGATGCAGCGCAGGAACGTGCTCTTGCCGGACCCGCTGGCGCCGATGATGCTGATGACGTCGCCGGCTTTCGCGTTCAGCGATACGCCCTTGAGCACCTCGTTATCGCCATAGCGCTTGTGAATGTCGACCGCGGCAAGCTTGGTGGAAGCGGACGCGCTCGTTTGAGTGATCTCGGCCAACTGGCTCTCCTCGAAGTGAAATCAATAACGGCCGGCCGCGAGATACGCGAGCCAGTGGCGCTCCGCCCGGCGAAATGCCGCGACGAGTGCGAACGATACCGCAAGATAGATCAGCGCGGCGATCCCGAACGACTGGAACGCCATGTAGGTCGCGGAATTGGCGTCGCGCGCGACCTTCAGGATGTCGGGCACGGTCGCCGTGAACGCCACGGTGGTCGCGTGCAGCATCAGGATCACCTCGTTGCTGTACAGCGGCAGCGCGCGGCGCAGCGCCGACGGCAGGATCACCCGGCGGTACATCGTGAACGGCGTCATCCCGTACGCACGCGCCGCCTCGACCTCGCCGTGCGGAATCGCGCGAATCGCGCCCGCGAAGATCTCGGTCGTGTACGCGCAGGTGTTCAGCGCGAACGCGAGAATCGCGCAGTTGAAGCCGCTCCTGAAGAACGCGTCGAGCAGCGAATGCGAACGCACGAACTCGAGGCTGTACATGCCCGTGTACATCAGCAGCAACTGCACGTAGAGCGGCGTGCCGCGAAACACGTACGTGTAGAACCGCACCGGCATCGACAGCCACTTGTTCTTCGACACGCGCGCGACCGCAAGCGGCACCGCGCACACGAAGCCGAGCGAAATCGATGCTACGAGCAGCCACAGCGTCACCGCAAGGCCGGAGAGGCGCTGGCCGTCCCAGTAAAGGAACGCCCGGCCGAATTCCTGGAGGATCTCGATCATAGTTCTGCGTGGCGCACGCCCATGGAATAACGCTTCTCGAGCTGGATCAGCACGAGGTTGGAGACGGTCGTGATCGCGAGGTAGATCAGCGCCGCAATGAGGATGAAGAAGAACATGTTGAACGTGCTCTTGCCGGCGTCCTGCGCGGCCTTCACGACGTCCGCGAGGCCAATGATCGACACCAGCGCGGTCGCCTTCACGAGCACCTGCCAGTTGTTGCCGATGCCCGGCAGCGCGAAGCGCATCATCTGCGGAAACATGATCCGCACGAACACGCGCATCCCGCTCATCCCGTACGCCGCGCCGGCCTCGAGCTGGCCGCGCGGCACCGACAGGAACGCGCCGCGAAACGTCTCGGTGAAGTACGCGCCGTAGATGAAGCCGAGCGTCAGCACGCCGGCGACGAACGGATCGATGTCGATCTGCTCCCAGCCGACGAGGTCGGTGAACTGGTTCAGCCAGATCTGAATGCTGTAGAACAACAGCAGCATCAGGACGAGATCGGGCACCGAGCGGATCAGCGTCGTATAACCGGTCGCGATCGCTCGCAGCACCCGGTTGTGCGACAGCTTCGCCACCGCGCCGATCAGTCCCAGCGCCACCGCGGCAGCGAGCGACAGCACCGACAGCTCGATGGTCTGCACGGTGCCGGCCCAGAGGACGGGACCAAAGCCGTAAAGGAACACGCGCGTCTCCAGTGTTGAATGAACACCGGCACGCAAACTTCTGTCGCGCCGGGCTGACGCGGATAGTCGCAAGCGAAAATGATTGCCTCAAATCACCGTGCGCGCGACTGTTGCAGCGCAACAATTCGCTCGATCATTTGCAGGCCCCGCCTACGCCCCTGTTTCAAAAGGAAAAAACCCGCTTCCTGACAGTCGGATGACACGCAGGGAAGCGGGCTTTTTGCAATTTTCCGGTCGCTTTTTCGATATAGCGCCGGCGCCGGAAGGCGGGTTCAGTGCCCCTTCAGGATGTCGGAGCGCGAAGTCGTATAGACGAGCCCGTCCGGGCCGAAATGGACGTTGAAGAACGCGTCGGTGTTCACGCCATCCTCGAGCCAGCGCCAGCTCCACACCGTCTCGGGCTTCAGCGGATATTGCGCGATGTCGCCCGGCTTGCCGAGCAGGCGCCGCACCTCGTCCTCGTCCATCCCCGGGCGCACCTTCGCGAAGTTCTCGGCGGTCAGCACCTGTGTGGCGCCCGCGTAGTGCCCGCTCGCGTCGAGATCGACGAACCAGGTCTGATTGCCCATCGGGCCACGCGGATATTCGAGACGCTTGGAGCCGTCGGTGAAGGTGCGCTCGGTGTCGGGCTTTCCCATCGTGCCGCGCACGTCGGCCTCGGTCGATACGCCGACCTTCAGCCCCTTGAGCAGCAGCGGCGCCGGCTTGATCGCGGTGAAAAAGTCCCTGATGCGTTGCACGTCGAGATTGCCTTGCTTGTCGTCGCAGCCGGCAAGCGCCAGTGCGGCGGCCAGCATCGTGACGGGGAGCAGCCGGAAACGAAAAATCATCTGAGGAATTGCGCGTCGAGAAAACACGCGCCAAGGATACCCGCGCAACGCCAAAAGCGCGAGACGGCGCGCGCGCCCCGTCTCGCGTTCAATGCGTCGTTTCGGTGCGCGCGTCGGCCTTGCGGCGCGCGGGCGGTGCATCATCCGACCCGGCCGGCAGCCCACGGATGCGGCGGCGCGTGCGCACGAGCTCGGCAAGCTGCCACGA
Source organism: Burkholderia sp. SIMBA_051 (assembly GCF_046534915.1). NCBI lineage: Bacteria > Pseudomonadati > Pseudomonadota > Betaproteobacteria > Burkholderiales > Burkholderiaceae > Burkholderia > Burkholderia sp. SIMBA_051. The sequence continues at coordinate 4,493 of NZ_JAWRXS010000023.1, forward strand.
ACCGAGCGCCACGCAGCCGAACAGCACCTCGCGGCCGCGCTTGACCAGCGCGAGCGACAGCGCCGTCTCGCGATCGACGCCGAACATCTGCGCGAGCAGCACGACGGTCGCCTCCTGCACGCCGAGGCCGCCCGGCACCATGAACGCCGCATGCCGCACGGCCTGCGTCATCGCCTCGATCGCGATCGCGCCGCCGATCGAGACCGGATGCCCGAGCAGCGCGAGCGCCCAGTAAATTTCGAGCGCGCCGAGCACGTAGCCGGCCAGTTGCCAGAAGAACGCACTGAACAGCAGCGCCGTGCGCGACATCAGCGCGTCGATGTCGGCATCGAGCCGGCGGCCGTCGACGCCCTGCAGCAACCGGTGCGAATCGCCGAGCAGACGCCCCGCGAAGCGCTCGATCGCGTGGAAGATGCCGCCGCGCCGCATCAGCACCACGCCGAGCACCGGCAACGGCAGCGTCAGCAGCAGCGCCAGGCCGATCGTGCCGCCGCCCATGTCGTGCGTGGTCGCGAGCAGCAGCACGAGGCCGAGCGCCGCGAACGCATACTGGACGACGATCGTCACCAGCACCTCGACGATCACCGACGCGGTCACGCGGCTCGCGTCGGGCACCTGCCAGCGCGCGATCCGGATCCCGACCAGCTCGCCGCCGATCCCGACCACGGGCAGCAGCCGGTTCACGGCTTCGCGCACGGTCGCGATCCACCACAAAAATGGCAGCGACGCGCGCCGGTCGAGCAGCTGGTGCCACGCATACGCGTCGAGCAGCAGCGGCAGCGCGTGGAACGGCACGAGCCACAGCAGCGTGAAGCCGGCGCGTTCGAGCATCCGCGACACGTCGCCGATGCCTTCGTGCAGCCCCAGCGCGAGCAGGATCGCGATGCCGATCGGCCAGCCGAGCCATTTGATCCACCGGGTCATGACGAGTGTGCCCCCGCTTCGCGCGACGCACGCGTGCCGCTGCGCCCCGCAAGCTGGCCGAACACGTCCGCAAACCCGCCGGTCGCGACGTCGGCCGCCTTCAGCGCGGCCGCGACGCGCGGCGACAGCAGCGCGTCGAGTTCGTCGACCGGGCGGTAATCGGCCATCGTCGGCGTGATCGGACCGTCGCCGGCCTCGGCCGGATGACAGTAGATCTCGCCGACACCGGGCGGCAGCGCGGCGAGCGCGTCGAGCAGCACGCGCTCGTCCATCGCGCCCGTATGCGCGATCCCGACCACGTAGTCGTTGTGCGCGAGCCCCGCGCGATCGAGCCGGGCGCGCACCAGCGCGATCCACGGCTTGAGCAGCGCGGGCGCGCTCGTTTCATACGGCAGCCGCACCGCGCGCAACCCGTAGTCGCGGCCGATCTCGATGATCAGCGACAGCACGGTCGGATGCAGGTGGAAATGCTTGTGCGCGTTCACGTGATCGAGCGGCAGGCCGCTCGCCGCGAACGCGTCGAACTGCGCGCGGATCTCGCGGCGCAGTTGCGCACGCACGTGCGGCAGGAAGAAGAAGCGGCAGCCGTCCTTCGCCATCGCGTCGCCGAACCGCCCGTCGGGGCCGACGAGCGCGGGAATCTCATGCGCGGGCAGCATGGCCGGCCCGTCCGCGAGGACGAGATGCAGGCCGACCGCGAGCGACGGCAGCCGCCGCGCGCGTTCGATCGCATCGTGCGCGGCGGGCGCACCGACCATCAGGCTCGCGGCGTTCAGCACGCCGTCGCGATGCGCGCGCTCGACCGCCGCGTTGACGCGCGGATGCAGCCCGAAGTCGTCCGCGGTGAAGATCAGCGCCCGCGCCGCCCGCTGCGTCGTCACGAATCAGGCCTCGTGCGCGCGCAGGAAGCGGAAGAACTCGACGCCTTCGCGCAGACGGCGCTTCATCATGTCCCAGCTCGTCAGCATCTCGCGGACGATCTCCCAGATCTTCGACGGACGGAAATAGAACTGACGATAGAACTGCTCGAGCTGGTGATAGATCTCGTCGCGCGACAGGTGCGCATAGCCGATCGCCGCGAGCTGCACGCCTTCCTTGCTGACCAGGTTGATGGTCTTGTTCTCTTCCATCCAGCCGTTCTCGACGGCCTGCTTGTACAGCGTCGTGCCCGGATACGGCGCGGCGAGCGACACCTGGATCGTGTGCGGATTGATTTCCTTCGCGTACTCGATCGTCTTCTTGATGGTTTCCTGCGTCTCGCCCGGCAGGCCGAGGATGAAGGTGCCGTGGATCTTGATGCCGAGCTTCTTGCAGTCCGCGCTGAAGCGGCGCGCGAAATCGGTGCGCACGCCCTTCTTGATGTTCACGAGGATCTGGTCGTCGCCGGATTCGAAGCCGACCAGCAGCAGGCGCAGGCCGTTCTCCTTCATGACCTTCAGCGTCTTGTACGGCACGTTCGCCTTCGCGTTGCACGACCACGTCATGCCGAGCTTGCCCAGGCCGATGGCGATGGCTTCGGCGCGCGGCAGATCGTCGGTGAAGGTGTCGTCGTCGAACATCAGTTCCTTCACTTCCGGCATGTTGTCGCGGATCCACTTGGCTTCCGCGAGCACGTTCTCGACCGAGCGCGTGCGGTAGCGATGGCCGCTGACCGTCTGCGGCCACAGGCAGAACGTGCAGCGCGACTTGCAGCCGCGGCCCGTGTAGATCGATACGTACGGATAGTTGAGGTAGCCGATGAAGTAGTTGTCGATCTTCAGGTCGCGCTTGTAGACGGGCGCGACGAACGGCAGCTCGTCCATGTTCTCGAGGATCGGACGCGCTTCGTTGTGCTCGATCGAGCCGTCCTTCGCGCGCCAGCTCAAGCCCTTGATCTGCGAGAACGGCCGGCCTTCGGCGATTTCCTTGCAGGTGAAGTCGAATTCCTCGCGGCACACGAAGTCGATGGCGTCGCTCGCCGTGAGCGAGTTGTGCGGATCGACCATCACCTTCGCGCCGACCATGCCGACCAGCATCGACGGCTTCATCTTCTTCAGGTCCTGCGCGAACATCGCGTCGGTCGGGAACGACGGCGTGCTCGTGTGGATGATCACGAGGTCGTAGTCGTTGGCGATCTTCAGCGTTTCCTCGACCGACAGCCCGTCGGCCGGTGCGTCGACGACGCGGCTGCCCGGTACGAGCGCGGCCGGCTGCGCGAGCCACGTCGGGTACCAGAAGGAACGGATTTCGCGCTTCGCCTGATAGCGCGAGCCGGCTCCGCCGTCGAAGCCGTCATACGAAGGGGCCTGCAAGAACAGCGTTTTCATGATTGCTCCGGTAGCCTGCATAGTTCGATTCGTTTCAACGATTCAGTCAATAACCCGCGGGCCGCCGTGCCGGCGCCCGCCACTCTGTCATGTCGCGTCGCGCGGCGTGGCCGCGCGACGCGTCTCGGCCCTCAGGCCGAATTCGATCGGGGAACGCGCGCACGGCCGCTCCCTCGGGCAACGTGCGTTAACGTGCGTTAACGGCCGTCCCCGCCCTCCACCGCCGCCGCCGTCGCACGCTCGCCGCCGACGACCGTCATCCGCGCGCCGCGCCACACGACGTGCGTGCCGAACGCGGCCGCGAGCCATTCGAGCGTGAGCAGCGTGTCGCGCACCGCGACAAGCGGCAGATCGCGCCAGAACGCGCGCCAGCCGTCCTCGCCGCGCGCGTGCAGCACCAGCCGCCCGAACGTGCCCACGATGGCCGCGCCACCCGCCAGCGTGCCGGCGAAGGTGCCGTCGAGGCGCAGCGCGAGCGCCGCGCCGATCGCGAGCCACGGCGCGGTAAACGTGATGAACAGGAACGTGAAGCCAGCCGGGTTCAGCGAACGGATCGTGCGCAGCCAGCGCGTCTCGCGGTGCCAGAGCGGCCCGAACGACGGTTCGATCACGTCGGTCGCGACCTCGACCTCGGACAGCACGGTGCGTCGCCCGAGGCGGCGCGGCAGTTCGGCGAGCCAGAAATCGTCGGCCAGCTCGTCCTTCAGCGCGATCAAGCCGCCGATCCGGTCGAGCGTGTCGCGCGTCAGCGCGAGCGTCGCGCCGAAGCCGAAGTGGCTCGAGCGGCCGAGGTGCGCGATCCGCACCGACGGCGCGAACCACGCATCGACGAACTGCGCGCCGATCCGCGTCCAGAACCCGCCGACGCTGCGCGCATGATACAGACACGTGACGACGCCGACCGACGCGTCGGCGAGCGGCGCGGTCACGCGTTCCAGATAGTCGGGCTTCACCGCGATGTCGCTGTCGGCGATCACGATGTGGCCGTATTTCGCGCGTTCGGCCAGATTGATCAGGTTGCTGACCTTCAGGTTCTTGCCGTGCACGCGCGCGTCGATCACGAGCGTGATGTCGCACTCCGGATAGTCGGCGCGCAAGCGCTCGACGACGGCGACGGCCGGATCGGCCGCCGACGCGACGCCGAACAGCACTTCATGGCGCGGATGGCGCTGCTCGCAGAACGTCGCGAGGTTCTCGTACAGGTGCGGCTCCGCGCCGCACAGCGGCTTGAGCACGCTGACGGGCGCGAAGCCGTCGCGCGCCGCGGTGCGCGGCGTGCGCGGGCGCGGCGCGAAGGCCGCGGCGAGCGCGTAGCCGGACGCGGCCAGCGTGAATGCGAGCAGGAGCCAGTCGAGCAGCGTGACGATCGGCGTCATGCGCGGGCCTCCCGGGCGACGCGGGCGCCGTGCCGATCGATTGAACCTGGTTGAACGCGATTGGGTATTCCGACAGCAACGAACGCGGGCACGACCCGACTCCTTGTTCCAGCAGCGTCTGTAATGGCGAGGCTCGGCCCATTCCCCGAATGCGACCGGCACCGGCTTCGCGTGGCACATTTCCGCGCGATGCCCGGACGGGATGCGGGAAGATTCGAATGGCGAACATCGGCACAACATGAACAGGCGCCGGATTTTAGCAGCGCAAGTCGGCCCGCGCGTGACGTCGCGCGAAACGGACTTGTGCGATTTCGGCAAAGCTGTGCGATCGGCAAACCATTCGGGTGCCACTACGTTCACGCTAGCGTAAGCACTTTGCAGGCGTATTGCAGTCTTGAAAATCAGACGTTTCGTGGAATTTTGTATGTCGATGCGAAGACATGTCCAATCCCCGTAAAGTTTGGTCATTATTTGGGGATTGAATTGATTTCTGCAACGATCGCGACCTCCCATCCTATGCAACCTTGCACCCCTGAAAGGCGCATGGGTATCCGTGCGTCGCCAGCGCGTTCCGGAACCCTTTGGCAAAATCGTCGACATCTGTTGCGCACGCGCATCACCGCGCCCCTCCCTTTAGAAGGCCACCGATGATTCCGTTTTCCGTACTCGATCTCGCCCCCATTCCCGCCGGCGCGGACGCCGCGCAGGCTTTCCGCAATACCGTCGATCTCGCGCAGCACGCGGAGCGCCTTGGTTACCGGCGCTACTGGCTCGCCGAACATCACAACATGCCCGGCATCGCGAGCGCGGCGACGGCCGTCGTGATCGGTCATGTCGCGGGCGCGACGAAGACGATCCGCGTCGGCTCGGGCGGGATCATGCTGCCGAACCATGCGCCGCTCGTGATCGCCGAACAGTTCGGCACGCTCGCGTCGCTGTATCCGGGGCGCATCGACCTCGGGCTCGGCCGCGCGCCCGGCACCGACCAGACCACGTCGCGCGCGCTGCGCCGCGACCTGATCGGCAGCGCCGACTCGTTTCCGGACGACGTCGCCGAGCTGCAGCGCTACTTCGCGGAACCGGTGCCCGGCCAGCGCGTGCGCGCGGTGCCCGGGGCGGGGCTGGACGTGCCCGTGTGGCTGCTGGGTTCGAGTCTGTTCAGCGCACAGCTTGCCGCGATGCTCGGGCTGCCGTTCGCGTTCGCGTCGCACTTCGCGCCGGACTACCTGATGCGTGCGCTCGAACTCTATCGCGCGCAGTACCGGCCGTCGGCCGCGTGGCCGAAGCCGCATGCGATGGTCGGTATCAACGTGTTCGCGGCCGATACCGACGACGAGGCGCGGCGCCTCTTCACGTCGCTGCAGCAGCAGTTCATCAACCTGCGCCGCGGCACGCCGGGCAAGCTGCCGCCGCCGGTCGACGCGCTCGAGGCGAGTGAATTCGAACTCGCGAACGTCGCGCACGCGCTGTCGTTCGCGGCCGTCGGCTCGCGCGACACGGTGCGCGACAAGCTGCGCGACCGGATCGCACAGACGGGTGCGGACGAGGTGATCATCACCGCGCAGATCTACGATCACGCCGCGCGGGTGCGCTCGTTCGAGCTGGCGGCGCAGATCCGCGACGAACTCGCGAACGAAACCCGCTGACCGGACGGGCGCGGGCGCCCGCCGTCACGTCACTACGGGTGCACCGCGTCCAGCCCGTCGAGCAGCGCCTTGTGGAACGCGTCCGGATCCTGGATCTGCGGCGCGTGGCCGAGCGCCGGGAATTCGACGAGCTGCGCGCCGGGGATCGCCGCCTGCGTACGCTTCGCGAGTTCCGGGTAATGGCCGAGCTTCGCGTGCACGTCGGGCGGCGCCACCTCCTTGCCGATCGCGGTCGTGTCCTTGTCGCCGATCAGCAGCAGCGTCGGCACGCGGATCGCGCCGAGTTCGTAGACCACCGGCTGGGTGAGGATCATGTCGTAGACCAGCGCCGAGTTCCACGCGACCGCGTCGCGGCCCGGCCCGCGATACATACCGGCGAGCATCTGCACCCAGCGCTCGTAGGCGGGCGACCACTTGCCCGCGTAGTAGGTCGCCTGTTCGTAGCGGCGGATGCCGTCCGCGTTCGTCTTCTGTTCGCGCGCATACCAGTAGTCGACCGGCAGCGGCGGCACGCCGAGCGCCTTCCAGTCCTCGAGGCCGATCGGGTTCACCAGCACGAGCTGGTCGGTGGCCTTCGGATACATCAGCGCATAGCGCATCGCGAGCATCCCGCCCGTCGAATGGCCGACGAGCGTCGCCGATTTCACGCCGATCGACTCGAGCAGCGCATGCGTGTTGCGCGCGAGCTGCTGGAAGCTGTACTGATAGCGTTCGGGCTTCGACGACTTGCAGAAGCCGATCTGGTCCGGCGCGACCACGCGATAGCCGGCGCGGCTCAGCACCCCGATCGTGTCCTCCCAGGTCGCCGCGCAGAAGTTCTTCCCATGCAGCAGCACGACCGTGCGGCCGTTCGGGTGCGTCGGCTGCACGTCCATGTACATCATCTCGAGGGTTTCGCGCTGCGACACGAACGCGTAGCGATGCACCGGCTCCGGATAGTCGAACCCTTCCAGGCGGGGGCCGTACGCGGGTCCGTCGTTGCCGGCCGGCGCCGGCGCGGCGGCCACGGCGGAGGTCGCGCATGCCGCGGCGACGCCGGCGCCGAGCACGGCGGCGCGCGCGAGGGACAACATCTTGCAAATCGAGAGCATGGCGATCACGGTAAGGGGAAATGCACGCGCGCAACCGGGCGGCTTCGCGCCCCGCGATTCTACGCGGTCGGGCTGACGACGGCGCGCAACACTCGATGGCCGTGCGACTTCCGCGCGCGCGACGAACTCGGGTATCGTGTGTCGTGACCCTGAAACGCCTGCAGGCGAACACTCATGAAAAACGTCCTCAGCATTCAGTCGCACGTGATCTACGGACACGCCGGCAACAGCGCGGCCGTGTTTCCGATGCAGCGCCTCGGCGTCAACGTCTGGCCGCTCAACACCGTCCAGCTGTCGAATCACATGCAGTACGGCCACTGGGCCGGCAGCGCGATCGACGCGGCGAAGATGGAGCAGCTCGTCGACGGCGTCGCCGCGATCGGCGCGCTCAAGCGCTGCGACGCGGTGCTGTCCGGCTTCGTCGGCTCGCCGCCGCAGGCGCGCGCGACGGTCGAGATCGTGCGCACGGTGAAGGCGATGAACCCGAACGCGTGGTACTTCTGCGATCCGGCGATGGGCCAGACGGGCGGCGTGCGGCCCGAACCCGGCGTCGAGGAATTCATCGTCCAGGAGATGCCGGCGCTCGCCGACGGCATGTCGCCGAACCACACCGAGCTGCAGAAGCTCGCCGGCCGGCGCATCGAGACCGTCGCCGAAGCCGTCGACGCGTGCCGCGCGCTGATCCGCCGCGGCCCGAAGATCGTCCTCGTCAAGCACCTGCACGACCGCAACAGCCCGGCCGACCGCTTCAACATGCTCGCCGTCACCGAAACCGAAGCGTGGATCGGCCAGCGCCCGCTGTATGCGTTTCCGCGCCATCCGGTCGGCGTGGGCGATCTCACCAGCGCGATTTTCGTCGCGCGCCGGCTGCGCGGCGACTCGGTGCGCGCCGCGTTCGAGCACACGCTCGCGGCCGTGCACGCGGTCGTGAAGGCGACCTACGACGCGCGCCGCTACGAACTCGAACTCGTCGCCGCGCAGGACGAAATCGCGCGCCCGAGCGAATGGTTCGGCGCGTGGGTGACCGACGCGTGATGCGCCCGCATCGGCCGCGAACCCTCCGAATCTCGTCGAATCCTCCGGTATCCCCCGCTTCTCAGGCGTGCCGCGCGCGCTGCCGCCTTCGCCTCTCCCCCGCAGTTCGCTCGCCGGCGCCATGCCGTTCGGGTTCTGTCCGGTCCGTGCGTGCAAACGTTTCCGGACTTCACATGAATGACACCGATTCCCCGCTATGCTCGCGACGGCACGACCGGCGCAGCCGCATCCTGCGCCCGGACGCGCCGAATTTTTCCCGCATGTCCCGCCAATCGGCTCCCTTCCTTGACCCACGATAACGACCATGACCCGATCGAACCGTCGTGACTTCCTGCGCGTCGCCGCCGGCACTGCCGGCGCCGCCGCGCTGAACCTGTTCCCGCCCGTGATCCGCGATGCGCTTGCGATTCCGGCGAACCGCCGTACCGGCACCATCCGCGATATCGAACACATCGTGATCCTGATGCAGGAGAACCGTTCGTTCGACCACTACTTCGGCACGATGCGCGGCGTGCGCGGCTTCGGCGATCCCCGCCCGCTGCGCCTCGCGAACGGCAAGTCGGTGTTCCATCAGCCGGTTGGCCCGGCCGAGCTGCTGCCGTTTCACCCGGGCGCGGACAAGCTCGGCCTGCAGTTCCTGCAGGACCTGCCGCACGGCTGGCAGGACATGCACGCCGCGTGGAACAAGGGCCGCTACGACCAGTGGGTGCCGAACAAGGGCACCACGACGATGGCGTACCTGAAGCGCGACGACATCCCGTTCCACTATCAGCTCGCCGACGCATTCACGATCTGCGACGCGTACCACTGCGCGATCCCGAGTTCGACCGACCCGAACCGCTACTACATGTGGACCGGCTACGTCGGCAACGACGGCAAGGGCGGCGGCCCGGTGCTTGGCAACGACGAAACGGGCTACGGCTGGACGACCTATCCGGAAGTGCTCGAGCAGGCCGGCGTGTCGTGGAAGATCTACCAGGACGTCGGCATCGGGCTCGACGCGAAGGGCTCGTGGGGCTGGACGCAGAACCCGTACATCGGCAACTACGGCGACAACGCGCTGCTCTACTTCAACCAGTACCGCAGCGCGCTGCCCGGCACGCCGCTGTACGACAAGGCGCGCACCGGCACCAACATCAGCGCCGGCGGGACGCTGTTCGACGTGCTGCAGCAGGACGTGAAGAACGGCACGCTGCCGCAGGTGTCGTGGATCTGCGCGCCGGAAGCGTACTCGGAACACCCGAACTGGCCGGCCAACTACGGCGCGTGGTACATCGAGCAAGTGCTGAAGGTGCTCGTGTCGAATCCGGACGTGTGGAGCAAGACCGCACTCTTCATCACCTACGACGAGAACGACGGCTTCTTCGACCACGTGCCGCCGCCGTTCGCGCCGCAGTCGCGCGACAACGGGCTGTCGACGGTCGCAACGACCAACGAGGTGTTCGCCGGCGACGCGTCGCACATGGCCGGCCCGTACGGGCTCGGGCCGCGCGTGCCGATGCTGGTCGTGTCGCCGTGGACCAAGGGCGGCTGGGTCTGCTCGCAGACCTTCGATCACACGTCGCTGCTGCAATTCATCGAAGCGCGTTTCGGCGCGCAGTATCCGGTGACGGCCGCCAACGTGTCGCCGTGGCGCCGTGCGGTGTGCGGCGACCTGACGTCGGCGTTCGAATTCGCGACCGCCGACGCCGCGTGGCCGACGCTGCCCGACACGAGCGGCTATGCGCCGCCCGATCGCGTGCGCCACCCCGACTACATCCCGGTGCCGCCGGTGCTGCAGAAGCTGCCGAAACAGGAGGCCGGGCTGCGTCCGGCGCGCGCGCTGCCGTACGAGCTGTTCGTGCACGGCCGCGTCGAAGCCGTGAACGGCCTGTTCCGGCTGACCTTCGCGAACACCGGCCGCGCGGGCGCGGCATTCCAGGTGCAGTCGCGCAATCGACTCGACGGCCCGTGGGCGTACACGGTCGAAGCCGGCAAGCGGGTCGCCGATACGTGGAGCGCCGCGCCGTCGCTCGGCCTGTACGACCTCGACGTGTACGGCCCGAACGGCTTCTACTGCCATTTCCGCGGCCCGTTCGCGACCGGCGTCGGCAGCGCGAGCGTGAACCCCGAGGTGATCTACGGCTACGACGTCGCGAACGGCAACATCACGCTGCGCCTGATGAACCGCGGCCACAAGGCCGTGCAGCTCAAGGTGACGAACGCGTACGGCCACGGCCGCGCGCGCACGTTCGACCTCGCGCCGGGCGCGCACGTCGACGACTACTGGGATCTGCGCGGCAGTCACGGCTGGTACGACCTGACCGTCAGCGACGGCCGTGCGCTCGGCTTCCTGCGCCGCTTCGCGGGCCACGTCGAGACCGGCCGCCCGAGCACGAGCGACCCGGCGATCCGCACGAACGCGTCGCACGACGACGCCGAAGCCGCATCGGACGCCCTGTCCGACTGACGACGTCGAACGCGGCGCGGCCCCGCCGGGGCCGCGCCGCCCATCCTGCCTCCCGTCCGCTCGTGACGGGAAACTCCCGATACCGGCCGCCCGCGCACGCGCGGAAGCTATGCGCAAATCCGCATCGAATGCGCGGCAAATTGCCAAGACCCGTGCATATCGGCGACCTATATATCGAGACGATCGGGGCTCCTCGCCGAGCCTGACGGGAGATTCTTCCGGGAATCATCAACATGCCGACCTCCCCGCCCGATTCCGAGAAGCGGTCGAACCGCCCACCCGTCGCACGCGTCCGGCCCGCCGGCTGCGTGCGGTATCCACCCGCTGGTGTAGAACAAGAGGAACGAACATGAAATTCCGTCATTCCCTGCTGTCGGTGTCGGTCATCTCCGCCTTTGCCCTCCTCTCGCAACAAGCCGCCCGGGCCGCCGACGCGACCGACGTGAAGGTCGGCTTCGCCGCGCCGCTCACCGGCGTGAACGCCGGCTACGGCAAGGATCTCCAGAACGGCGTGCAGCTCGCGCTCGACGATGCCGCCGCGCAGAAGATACAGATCGCCGGCAAGCCCGCGCACTTCAACCTGATCGTGCAGGACGACCAGGCCGACCCGCGCATCGGCGTGCAGGCCGCGCAGGCGCTGATCGACCAGAACGTGTCGGTGGTGGTCGGCCACTTCAACTCCGGGACGACGATTCCGGCGTCGGTCGTCTACGACAAGGCCGGCATCCCGGTGATCGATCCGGCCGCGACCAACCCGACGCTCACGTCGCGCGGGCTCGCGAACATGTTCATGGTGATCGCGACCGACGGCCAGAACGCCGGCAACGCGGGCAAGTACGCAGTCGACGTGACCAAGGCGAAGCGCATCGCGATCATCGACGACCGCACCGCGTTCGGCCAGGGCGAGGCGGACGAGTTCGAGAAGGCCGTGAAGGCGGCCGGCGGCAACATCATCGGCCGCGAGTTCACCAGCAACCAGGCGGTCGATTTCCGTGCGCAGATCACGAGCCTGAAGGGCAAGAACCCCGACCTGATCTTCTTCGGCGGCCTCGATTCGCTCGCCGCGAACTTCGTCAAGCAGATGCGCCAGCTCGGGCTGAACGCGAAGTTCGTCGGCGGCGGCGGCGTGAAGGACAACGAGTTCATCAAGATCGCCGGCCCGGCCGCGGAAGGCGCGATGGCGTGGGAATACGGGCGTCCGCTGGACGAACTGCCGCAGGGCAAGGATTTCGAGCAGCGGTTCAAGAAGCGCTTCGGCGTCGACGTGCTGTCGTACGCGCAGTTCGGCTACGACGCGACCTGGGCCGCGATCAAGGCGATGCAGGCAGCCAACTCGACCGATCCGAAGGTCTATCGTCCGGCGCTGAAGAAGATCGACTTCGAAGGCATCACCGGCCGGATCTCGTTCGCGAACGACGGCTCGCTGAAGAGCGGAATGTCGACGCTGTACCAGGTGAAGAACGGCGCGTGGAAGACGATCGTGACGAAGGGGGGCTGATCGGACCGGATGGGGGGGCCTGGGTAGCCAGGCCCCCCGGGCGTGACGGGCGGCGGCGGGAACGCCGCCCGACCTGCCCTCCACACGATGCGGGAACGGGCGAAGGTGCCGCGGCCGCGAAACAATCGGCGCAATGACGCCGATCTCATACGATGTCCGATATTAAGGCGAGCCGCCACGGCCCCGTCGCGACGCGCAGGCCGTGCGGCCGGCCACGCGTCAGCTCGCCTGCGTGTCGCGTTCCGCCTCGGCCGCCTCGTGCGCGCGGCGCAGCCGCTCGCGGCTGTTCGTCAGGTGCGTGCGCATGGCAGCACGCGCGGCTTCCGGATCGTGACGCGCGATCGCCTCGTAGATGTCCTCGTGCTCGTGATTGAGCCGGCCGACATAGCGCTCGAGGTCGTCGCCGGCGAAGCGCGCCGAGTTCACACGCGTGCGCGGGATGATCGACGCGCCGAGCTGCGTCATGATGTCGACGAAGTAGCGGTTGCCGGTGGACTGCGCGATCTGCAGGTGGAAGTTGAAGTCGAGCTGCGCGGTGTCGCGCCCGCCGCCCGCCCCCGACGCGATCGCGTCGAGCGCACGCCGCAGCGCGGCGAGGTCGGTGTCGTTCGCGCGCTGCGCGGCGAGGCTCGCGCATTCGCTTTCGAGGCTGATGCGCAGCTCGAGCACCGCGAGCACGTCGCGCAGCGTCATGATGGTCGCGGGATCGATGCCGAGCGCCTGGCGGCGCGACGGTTCGAGCACGAAGCTGCCGATGCCGTGGCGCGTCTCGATGAGGTGGCTCGCCTGCATCCGCGAGATCGCTTCGCGCACGACCGTGCGGCTGACGCCCTGCGCCGCCATGACTTCGGTTTCGGTCGGCAGCTTGTCACCGGGACGCAGCGTGCCGTTTTCGATCTGCGCGGTCAGCGCGTCGACGACATCTTGTGCGAGGCTGCGTGCGCGACGGCGCGGCGCAGCGGGAAGCGTGGGCACGGACATGAGGCCGGTTCCTTTTTGAATGATCGTAATGTGAGCCGAGGGTTTACGCGGGGTTTGAGCGAACGCCGATGATTCATTATACTGCGTCACAAGTCATCCGACGACTGATGATCGCCACACGGATCTCCTGTTGACCGAGGCTGGCACATCGGCGCCTAGTCGGTCCCGTGGTTCGCGATCGACCGACCTTCGCGCTTGCGCGCGACATCGGCATCGAGCTGGTCGCTCCCGCCCATTCGGGTTGCTGTCGACATGCGGGGCTTGCGCGCCGCGCACGTCGGTTGTCGAATGATCGCACCTCCCGCCGCGCGCGGCAAAGATTTTGCCGCACGGCATCGCCCACTCTTTCGCCATCGCCGCCATGAACGCCGTCACTGCCTCGCCTTCCCACGACACGCCGCGCATCGTCGAGCTGCAAGCCATTCCGGTCGCCGGCCACGACAGCATGCTGCTCAACCTGAGCGGCGCGCACGGTCCGTTCTTCACCCGCAACCTCGTGATCCTGAAGGACAGCGCGGGCCGGACCGGCGTCGGCGAGGTGCCGGGCGGCGAAAGCATCCGCCGCACGCTCGAGGATGCGCGCGCGCTCGTCGTCGGCCAGCCGGTCGGCAACTACCACGCGGTGCTCAACGACGTGCGGCGCACCTTTGCCGATCGCGACGTGAGCGGCCGCGGCCTGCAGACGTTCGACCTGCGCACCACGATCCACGCGGTCACCGCGCTCGAAGCCGCGCTGCTCGACCTGCTCGGCCAGCATCTCGGCGTGCCCGTGGCCGCGCTGCTCGGCGAAGGGCAGCAGCGCGAGCGCGTCGAGATGCTCGGCTACCTGTTCTACGTCGGCGACCGCGGCAAGACCGCGCTGCCCTATCGCGACGGCCGCGGCGCGACCGACGACTGGACCCGCGTGCGCGACGAGGCCGCGCTGACGCCCGAGGCGGTCGTGCGCCTCGCCGAAGCCGCGCACGCGCGCTACGGTTTCAACGACTTCAAGCTGAAGGGCGGCGTGTTCGAAGGCGCGCGCGAGGTCGAAGCCGTGACGGCGCTGGCCGAGCGTTTCCCCGAAGCGCGCGTGACGCTCGATCCGAACGGCGCGTGGTCGCTCGACGAGGCCGTGCGGCTGTGCCGCGACCTGCACCACGTGCTCGCCTACGCGGAAGATCCGTGCGGCGCGGAGAACGGCTACTCGGGCCGCGAGGTGATGGCCGAATTCCGCCGCTCGACCGGGCTGCCCACGGCCACCAACATGATCGCGACCGACTGGCGGCAGATGGGCCACGCGGTGCAGCTGCACGCCGTCGACATCCCGCTCGCCGACCCGCACTTCTGGACGATGCAGGGCTCGGTGCGCGTCGCGCAGATGTGCCGCGACTGGGGCCTCACGTGGGGTTCGCATTCGAACAACCACTTCGACGTGTCGCTCGCGATGTTCACGCACGTCGCGGCCGCGGCGCCCGGCCAGGTCACCGCGATCGACACGCACTGGATCTGGCAGGATGGCGAACGACTCACGCGCGAGCCGCTGAAGATCGAGAACGGGCTCGTTGAAGTGCCGAAGCGGCCGGGCCTCGGCATCGACATCGACATGGATGCGGTCGCGGTCGCGCACGAGCTGTACAAGCAGCACGGGCTCGGCGCGCGCGACGATGCGGCGGCGATGCAGTATCTGATTCCGGGGTGGACGTTCAACAACAAGCGCCCCTGCCTCGTGCGCTGAGCGCGGGACGAACCGGGCGGCGGGTCCGCCCGCTCGGAAGGCGATGCGTCGCTTCGCCCGCGCATCGGCGGGTTGCGGGGCGGGAAAAGCCGGCCGGCATCGAACGGAAATGGAATCGGAACTCGGGCGGCCACGGCCACGGCCCGCCGGTCGGTCTGTCGGTCTGTCGGTCTGTCGGTCTGTCGGTCTGTCGGTCTGTCGGTCTGTCGGTCTGTCGGTCTGTCGG
>NZ_JAWRXS010000135.1:0-317 GCF_046534915.1 Burkholderia sp. SIMBA_051
GGGTGATCGGCCACACTGGGACTGAGACACGGCCCAGACTCCTACGGGAGGCAGCAGTAGGGAATCTTCCGCAATGGACGAAAGTCTGACGGAGCAACGCCGCGTGAGTGATGAAGGTTTTCGGATCGTAAAGCTCTGTTGTTAGGGAAGAACAAGTGCCGTTCAAATAGGGTGGCACCTTGACGGTACCTAACCAGAAAGCCACGGCTAACTACGTGCCAGCAGCCGCGGTAATACGCAGGTGGCAAGCGTTGTCCGGAATTATTGGGCGTAAAGGGCTCGCAGGCGGTTTCTTAAGTCTGATGTGAAAGCCCCCG
>NZ_JAWRXS010000136.1:0-315 GCF_046534915.1 Burkholderia sp. SIMBA_051
TTATTGGTCTGTTTGAGTAATAAAATGCCTCTGAGAGCGTTCAGATTCGATTCTGAGCGCTTTTATTTTCGTTCATGTATAAAATACTAGATAGAGTATAAAACGCCTTAAAAGGCATTTAAATTGATTTTTAGAAAATGCTAGACGAGAAGAACAGTCTTGTGTTTTTGGAAGGCAACAAGGTCACTGTAATTTGACTGTCAGGTTTGGGAGTAGAGTACAGAATCTTAACTCAATGAACGGGGCGAAAAAATCAAAAAAAAAAATCTCCCCTTGCGGGAAAATTTTTTAAGGAATCTGCTTTTTCATGATGGG
>NZ_JAWRXS010000137.1:0-315 GCF_046534915.1 Burkholderia sp. SIMBA_051
GAGCATGTCAGCACCGAAATGAGCCTCCATGTGCTCGCGTATAACCTCAGGCGTGTCATGGCGATCCTTGGCACTGGGTCGATGATGCAAAAGATGCGAGCCTGAGGACAGACTTGCAGCAGGCCGGCCGCGCCGCGCAGCACCTCGACGCGGTCATACATGGCGGTGCCGCCCGAGTAATTGCTGGCGCGGCCGTAGAAGCCGCGTTCCAGCGGCACGCCGTCGTACTGGATGACGCTGTCCTCGAAGCCGCGAGAATAGATGTACTTGCCGCCCTGCGGGCTCTGCTGCAGGGTCACGCCGGTGGTGTTTTCC
>NZ_JAWRXS010000138.1:0-314 GCF_046534915.1 Burkholderia sp. SIMBA_051
CGCGCCCTCGCGATTATCCGCGAGTACTACGCCGATTTCGGCCCAACGCTGGCCTGCGAGAAGCTGCACGAATGCCACGGCATACGTCTGGCGAAGGAAACGGTCCGCAGGCTGATGACGGACGCGGGCCTATGGGTGCCGCGCCGGCAGCGGCCGCCGAAGGTCTACCAGCCGCGCGCGCGGCGGTCGTGCCTGGGCGAGCTGATCCAGATCGACGGCAGCGAGCATCCCTGGTTCGAGGACCGGGCGCCGCAGTGCACGCTGCTGGTGTACGTCGACGACGCAACGAGCCGGCTGATGCACGTGCTTTTCAC
>NZ_JAWRXS010000139.1:0-313 GCF_046534915.1 Burkholderia sp. SIMBA_051
TGCGATTATATTTTTCAGTGATTCCTGAATAAACGGACAACGGTGCAAGTCATTTTTACGAATCCTGAGCTAATATTGGTTGGCCCCTGTGCAACAATCCACCCGGATTCAAAGGGGCAATGGGATGGATACGTTACAAAACATGCGGGTATTCGTCCGCGTGGTCGATGCGGGAAGCTTTACCGCCGCCGCTCAGCAGATGCATTCGACGACCGCCTGTGCATCGCGCGCCGTGTCGGATCTCGAGGCGCACCTGCGCACGCGCCTTCTCAACCGGACGACTCGCCGGATCGCGCTGACGGAAGCGGGCGAG
>NZ_JAWRXS010000024.1:0-18179 GCF_046534915.1 Burkholderia sp. SIMBA_051
AAGAAGGTCTGCGCTTCGCAATCCGCGAAGGTGGCCGTACCGTCGGCGCCGGCGTCGTCGCCAAGATCATCGAGTAAGCCAGTTATTCGTTGATCGACAGTTTTGGGGCTGGCATCAGCCGGCCCCAACATGGTTTAGGGGTATAGCTCAACTGGCAGAGCGTCGGTCTCCAAAACCGAAGGTTGGGGGTTCGATTCCCTCTGCCCCTGCCAAAAATCGCCACGTGGTCCCACGTGGCATTTGTTTTAAGGTGTTATGGCGAATCCATCCGTCGAAACTGTAAATACCTCCGGCGATAAGCTGATGCTGGCCCTGGGCGTATTGTTGGTCTTGGCCGGATTCGTGGGCTTCTTCTGGCTGGCCAACCAGCAGTGGTATGTCCGCGGTGCCGCATTGGCGGTAGGTATCATCGCCGGCGTGGCCGTCGGTCTGATGTCCGCGCCCGGCAGGGGCCTTATCGCGTTTGCCAAGGATTCGTACAAGGAAGTCCGCAAGGTCGTTTGGCCGACCCGCAAGGAAGCAACGCAAACCACGCTCGTCGTGTTCGGCTTCGTGCTCGTGATGGCGATTTTTCTCTGGTTGAGCGACAAATCGATCGAGTGGGTGATTTTCTCGGCGATTCTGGGATGGAAATGATATGAGCGATACTCCGGCATCCCCGAGCGGAAAGCGTTGGTACGTCGTGCACGCCTACTCCGGTATGGAGAAGAGCGTGCAACGCGCGCTTCAAGAGCGCATCGAACGTGCTGGCATGCAGGACAAATTCGGCCAGATCCTGGTTCCGACCGAAGAAGTGGTCGAAGTCAAAGGCGGCCACAAGGCAGTGACCGAGCGTCGTTTCTTCCCCGGCTACGTGCTGGTGGAAATGGAAATGACGGACGAAACGTGGCACCTCGTGAAGAATACGGCGAAGGTCACCGGTTTCGTCGGCGGTGCGCGTAACCGCCCGACTCCGATTTCCCCGAAGGAAGTCGAAAAGATCATGTCGCAGATGCAGGAAGGCGTCGAGAAGCCGCGCCCGAAGACCCTGTTCGAAGTTGGCGAGATGGTGCGTGTCAAGGAAGGCCCGTTCACGGACTTCAACGGCACGGTCGAGGAAGTCAACTACGAAAAATCGCGCGTGCGTGTGTCGGTCACCATCTTTGGCCGCTCCACCCCGGTCGAACTCGAGTTCGGTCAGGTCGAAAAAGTTTGATCCCCATTCGGTGGGCAGCCTTGGCTGCCCACCTTCGCGCTTACGGCCCGCGTTATGGCCGTTGAGGAGCGTCAGTAGCCAGCGGCGAACGCGCGTTATCACTCACCGAACGCCCCCTGGCGTTCCAACGAGGTTTACAAATGGCAAAGAAGATTGTCGGCTTTATCAAGCTGCAGATTCCTGCAGGTAAAGCCAACCCGTCGCCGCCGGTCGGTCCGGCACTGGGCCAGCGCGGCCTGAACATCATGGAGTTCTGCAAGGCGTTCAACGCGCAGACTCAAGGTATGGAGCCGGGTCTGCCGGTGCCGGTGGTCATCACGGCATTCGCTGACAAGAGCTTCACGTTCGTGATGAAGACGCCGCCGGCGACCGTCCTGATCAAGAAGGCGGCGAAGGTGGACAAGGGCTCGAGCAAGCCGCACACCGACAAGGTCGGTTCGATCACGCGCGCTCAAGCCGAAGAAATCGCGAAGACCAAGATGCCGGACCTTACGGCAGCTGATCTGGACGCAGCCGTTCGCACCATCGCTGGTAGCGCACGCTCGATGGGCATCACTGTGGAGGGCGTGTAAATGGCTAAGATCTCCAAGCGCCGTCAGGCATTTGCCGCCAAGGTCGACCGTCAGAAGCTGTACGCGATCGAAGACGCATTGGCACTCGTGAAGGAATGCGCGAGCGCGAAGTTCGACGAATCGATCGACGTCGCAGTCCAGCTCGGCATCGATGCGAAGAAGTCGGACCAGGTCGTTCGTGGTTCGGTCGTTCTGCCGGCAGGTACGGGCAAGTCGGTTCGCGTTGCCGTGTTCGCGCAAGGCGAGAAGGCCGAGCAAGCACGTGCAGCTGGCGCGGAAATCGTCGGTATGGAAGACCTGGCTGAGCAGATCAAGGCTGGCCAGATGGACTTCGACATCGTGATCGCTTCGCCGGACACGATGCGTATCGTCGGTACGCTCGGTCAGATCCTCGGCCCGCGCGGCCTGATGCCGAACCCGAAGGTCGGCACGGTCACGCCGGACGTCGCGACGGCAGTCAAGAACGCGAAGGCTGGTCAGGTGCAATTCCGTGTCGACAAGGCCGGTATCATCCACGCGACCATCGGCCGTGCATCGTTCGAAGCTGCAGCACTGCGCTCGAACCTGTCGGCACTGATCGAAGCGCTGCAGAAGGCGAAGCCGGCAACGAGCAAGGGTGTCTACCTGCGCAAGGTCGCTCTGTCGAGCACGATGGGCGTTGGCCTGCGTGTCGACCAGGCTACGCTGGCAGCACAGTAAGCAAGTATTCGGGCCGCTTCGTTCGCGAGGCGGCCTACATGGGCTTTGGGCGGTTGTTCGTGCAGTAGGGCGGGCAACCGGTTATCAAAGACCGTTGGTGGGGCGCAGCAGGCAGGCGATCCCTTAATTCAAGCCAACGCAGATGGCGAACCCGAAAAAGTTTTGCAGTGGTGAAGCCGCAGGTCGTGAAGCGATTCACGGCGTGAGGTGGAAATACTCCTAACGAGGTCGGACGCCGTTGTTGAACGAGGTGCGTGAGGTTTCGGCCATGCCGGCCGCACCGAACGTATCGTTTCTGGAGGCTAACCGTGCCGCTTAATAGAGAAGACAAGCAAGCCGTCGTCGCTGAGGTTGCCGCGCAAGTCGCGAAGGCCCAGACCGTTGTGCTGGCTGAGTATCGTGGAATTGCGGTTGGCGATCTGACCAAGCTGCGCGCGCAAGCGCGTGAGAAGCAGGTGTACCTGCGCGTGTTGAAGAACACGCTGGCGCGTCGCGCTGTTGAAGGTACGCCGTTTGCTCCGCTGGCAGAGCAGATGACTGGTCCGTTGATCTACGGCATCTCTGAAGATGCAATTGCCGCTGCTAAGGTCGTCAACGACTTCAGCAAGGGCAATGACAAGTTGGTCATCAAGGCTGGTTCGTTCGATGGCAAGGTGATGGACAAGGCTGGCGTGCAAGCGCTGGCAAGCATCCCGAGCCGCGAAGAACTGCTCTCGAAGCTGCTGTTCGTTATGCAATCGCCTGTTTCGGGCTTCGCGCGTGCTCTCGCCGCGCTGGCCGAGAAGAAGCAAGCAGAAGCTGCGTAAGCGAACATGCATCAGCGTCACTGATCGCTGGCTGTATCCGAATTCAATTTAGGAGTATTTCAAATGGCAATCGCAAAAGAAGACATCCTGGCAGCAGTCGAAGGGATGACCGTTCTGGAACTGAACGAACTGGTCAAGGCGTTCGAAGAGAAGTTTGGCGTGTCGGCAGCTGCAGTGGCAGTCGCTGGCCCGGCAGGCGGCGGCGCTGCTGCTGCTGCAGAAGAGAAGACCGAATTCACGGTCGTCCTGACTGAAGCAGGCAGCAACAAGGTTGCAGTCATCAAGGCAGTTCGCGAACTGACGGGCCTGGGCCTGAAGGAAGCGAAGGACGTCGTTGACGGCGCACCGAAGGCTGTCAAGGAAGGCGTCGACAAGGCTGCTGCTGACGAAGCCAAGAAGAAGCTGGAAGACGCGGGCGCGAAGGTCGAAGTCAAGTAAGTTTCGACGCGCTGTGCGAAGGCTGGCGGTATTTTCACCGCCGGCCTTTTTGTGCTTTGTGGGGACGTTATTCTGGCACTCTTTTGGGAGCCCGAATAATCGGCCCCAGAAGCCAAAGAAAACCGCCGAATCGTTGTCAATGGTCACGATTGGCGTTTCTCTTTGTCTTCTGAAGCGACTGCAGAAGGCAAGTTTGGTCGGGTAGCGGGCAACACAGGCATCCGCTGCCGTCAGCCAGCGGTTGGTAGCGGCCAACCACCAAGCTTCTCGGCTCGTTCAAGCCATCGGGCGGCCATCGGGTCTCAGTCGGTGAACACTCGGGTTAGAAACGTCCAGGTATCCCGCCTCGACAGCACCCGCCGTGATTCGGAGATCGTATGCAATATTCCTTCACCGAGAAGAAGCGCATTCGCAAGAGTTTCGCGAAGCGCCCCATCGTTCACCAAGTTCCGTTCTTGCTGGCCACCCAGCTTGAATCATTCAGCACGTTTCTGCAAGCCGATGTGCCGGGCACGCAACGCAAGCCTGAAGGTTTGCAGGCCGCCTTCACATCGGTATTTCCCATTGTTTCGCACAACGGTTTCGCGCGCCTCGAGTTCGTGAGCTATGCGTTGTCCTCGCCGGCATTCAACATCAAGGAAT
This sequence comes from Burkholderia sp. SIMBA_051, assembly GCF_046534915.1. Lineage (NCBI taxonomy): Bacteria > Pseudomonadati > Pseudomonadota > Betaproteobacteria > Burkholderiales > Burkholderiaceae > Burkholderia > Burkholderia sp. SIMBA_051. The sequence continues at coordinate 4,353 of NZ_JAWRXS010000024.1, forward strand.
GCCAGCAGCGGGGCCTGACGTACTGCTCCGCGCTGCGCGCGAAGGTCCGCCTCGTCATCCTCGACAAGGAATCGCCGAACAAGCCGGTCGTCAAGGAAGTGAAGGAGCAGGAAGTGTACATGGGCGAAATTCCGCTCATGACGCCGACGGGCTCGTTCGTCATCAACGGCACCGAGCGTGTCATCGTCTCGCAGCTGCACCGTTCGCCGGGCGTGTTCTTCGAACACGACAAGGGCAAGACGCACAGCTCGGGCAAGCTGCTGTTCTCGGCACGGATCATTCCGTACCGCGGCTCGTGGCTCGACTTCGAATTCGATCCGAAGGACATCCTGTACTTCCGCGTCGACCGTCGCCGCAAGATGCCGGTCACGATCCTGCTGAAGGCCATCGGCCTCACGCCGGAACAGATCCTCGCGAACTTCTTCGTGTTCGACAACTTCACGCTGATGGACGAAGGCGCGCAACTCGAGTTCGTGCCCGAGCGCCTGCGTGGTGAAGTCGCGCGCTTCGACATCACGGATCGCGACGGCAAGGTCATCGTCCAGAAGGACAAGCGGATCAACGCGAAGCACATTCGCGACCTCGAAGCCGCGAAGACCAAGTTCATCTCGGTGCCGGAAGACTATCTGCTCGGCCGCGTGCTGGCGAAGAACGTCGTCGACGGCGACACCGGCGAAGTGATCGCGAGCGCGAACGACGAAGTCACGGAAAGCGTGCTCGAGAAGCTGCGCGAAGCGGGCATCAAGGAAATCCAGACGCTCTACACGAACGATCTGGACCAGGGTCCGTACATCTCGTCGACGCTGCGTGTCGACGAAACGACCGACAAGACGGCCGCGCGCATTGCGATCTACCGCATGATGCGCCCGGGCGAGCCGCCGACCGAAGAAGCGGTCGAGGCACTGTTTAACCGTCTGTTCTACAGCGAAGAAGCGTACGACCTGTCGAAGGTCGGCCGCATGAAGTTCAACCGCCGCGTCGGCCGTGACGAGATCACCGGCCCGATGACGCTGCAGGACGACGACATCCTCGCGACGATCAAGATCCTCGTCGAGCTGCGCAACGGCAAGGGCGAAGTGGACGACATCGACCACCTCGGCAACCGCCGCGTGCGTTGTGTCGGCGAACTGGCGGAAAACCAGTTCCGCGCGGGTCTCGTGCGTGTCGAGCGCGCGGTCAAGGAACGCCTCGGCCAGGCCGAAAGCGAAAACCTGATGCCGCACGACCTGATCAACTCGAAGCCGATTTCGTCGGCGATTCGCGAGTTCTTCGGTTCGTCGCAGCTGTCGCAGTTCATGGACCAGACCAACCCGCTGTCGGAAATCACGCACAAGCGCCGTGTTTCCGCACTGGGCCCGGGCGGTCTGACGCGCGAACGCGCAGGCTTCGAAGTTCGTGACGTGCACCCGACCCACTATGGCCGCGTGTGCCCGATCGAAACGCCGGAAGGTCCGAACATCGGCCTGATCAACTCGCTCGCACTGTACGCGCACCTGAACGAGTACGGCTTCCTCGAGACGCCGTACCGCAAGGTCGTGGACAGCAAGGTGACCGACCAGATCGATTACCTGTCGGCGATCGAGGAAGGCCGCTACATGATCGCTCAGGCGAACGCCGCGATCGACGAGAATGGCCAGCTGGTCGACGAACTCGTGTCGTCGCGTGAAGCCGGCGAAACGATGATGGTCACGCCGGACCGTATCCAGTACATGGACGTCGCGCCGTCGCAGATCGTGTCGGTTGCAGCCTCGCTGATCCCGTTCCTCGAGCACGACGATGCGAACCGTGCACTGATGGGTTCGAACATGCAGCGTCAGGCCGTGCCGTGTCTGCGTCCGGAGAAGCCGGTCGTCGGTACGGGCATCGAGCGCACCTGCGCGGTCGACTCGGGCACGACGGTTCAGGCGTTCCGTGGCGGCGTCGTCGACTATGTCGACGCAGGCCGTATCGTGATTCGCGTGAACGACGACGAAGCGGTCGCAGGTGAAGTCGGTGTCGACATCTACAACCTGATCAAGTACACGCGTTCGAACCAGAACACGAACATCAACCAGCGTCCGATCGTGAAGATGGGCGACAAGGTCTCGCGCGGCGACGTGCTGGCCGACGGCGCCTCGACGGACCTGGGCGAGCTCGCGCTCGGCCAGAACATGCTGATCGCGTTCATGCCGTGGAACGGCTACAACTTCGAGGATTCGATCCTGATCTCGGAGAAGGTGGTCGCCGACGATCGCTACACGTCGATCCACATCGAAGAGCTGAACGTCGTTGCACGCGACACGAAGCTCGGGCCGGAAGAAATCACGCGCGACATCTCGAACCTGGCGGAAGTCCAGCTCGGCCGTCTCGACGAATCGGGCATCGTGTACATCGGTGCTGAAGTCGAAGCGGGCGACGTGCTGGTCGGCAAGGTCACGCCGAAGGGCGAGACCCAGCTGACGCCGGAAGAGAAGCTGCTGCGCGCGATCTTCGGCGAGAAGGCATCGGACGTGAAGGACACGTCGCTGCGCGTGCCGTCGGGCATGAGCGGTACCGTGATCGACGTCCAGGTGTTCACGCGTGAAGGCATCCAGCGCGACAAGCGTGCGCAACAGATCATCGACGACGAACTGAAGCGCTACCGTCTCGACCTGAACGACCAGCTGCGCATCGTGGAAGGCGACGCGTTCCAGCGTCTCGCGCGCATGCTCGTGGGCAAGGTCGCGAACGGCGGTCCGAAGAAGCTCGCGAAGGGCACGAAGATCGACCAGGCTTACCTGGAAGACCTCGACCACTACCACTGGTTCGACATCCGCCTGGCGGACGACGAAGCAGCGGCGCAGCTCGAAGCGATCAAGAACTCGATCGAGGAAAAGCGTCACCAGTTCGACCTCGCGTTCGAAGAGAAGCGCAAGAAGCTCACGCAAGGCGACGAACTGCCGCCGGGCGTGCTGAAGATGGTCAAGGTGTACCTCGCGGTGAAGCGCCGTCTGCAGCCTGGCGACAAGATGGCAGGCCGTCACGGTAACAAGGGTGTCGTGTCGAAGATCGTCCCGATCGAAGACATGCCGTACATGGCCGACGGCCGTCCGGCCGACGTCGTGCTGAACCCGCTCGGCGTGCCGTCGCGGATGAACGTGGGTCAGGTTCTGGAAGTGCACCTCGGCTGGGCCGCGAAGGGCCTCGGCTGGCGTATCGGCGAAATGCTGCAGCGTCAGGCGAAGATCGAGGAAATGCGTTCGTTCCTGACGAAGATCTACAACGACTCGGGTCGCAAGGAAGATCTGGAAAGCTTCACCGACGACGAGATCCTCGAACTCGCGAAGAACCTGCGCGAAGGCGTGCCGTTCGCGACGCCGGTGTTCGACGGTGCGACCGAGGAAGAAATGGGCAAGATGCTCGACCTCGCGTTCCCGGACGACATCGCCGAACAGCTCGGCATGAACCCGTCGAAGAACCAGGTCCGTCTGTACGACGGCCGCACGGGTGAAATGTTCGAACGTCGCGTGACGCTTGGCTACATGCACTACCTGAAGCTGCACCACTTGGTCGACGACAAGATGCACGCGCGTTCGACCGGCCCGTACTCGCTCGTCACGCAGCAGCCGCTGGGTGGTAAGGCGCAGTTCGGTGGCCAGCGTTTCGGTGAAATGGAAGTGTGGGCGCTCGAAGCGTACGGCGCGTCCTACGTGCTGCAGGAAATGCTGACGGTGAAGTCGGACGACGTGAACGGCCGGACCAAGGTCTATGAGAACCTGGTCAAGGGCGATCACGTCATCGATGCAGGCATGCCGGAATCCTTCAACGTGCTCGTGAAGGAAATCCGCTCGCTCGGTATCGATATCGATCTCGACCGCAATTAATCGGACTACGGAGAGAAGGCAATGAAAGCTCTGCTCGATCTATTCAAGCAAGTCCAACAGGAAGAAGTTTTCGACGCGATCAAGATCGGTCTGGCCTCGCCGGACAAGATCCGTTCGTGGTCGTTCGGCGAAGTGAAGAAGCCGGAGACCATCAACTACCGTACGTTCAAGCCGGAACGCGATGGTCTGTTCTGCGCGAAGATCTTCGGGCCGATCAAGGACTACGAGTGCCTGTGCGGCAAGTACAAGCGTCTGAAGCACCGCGGCGTGATCTGCGAGAAGTGCGGCGTCGAAGTGACGCTGGCGAAGGTGCGTCGCGAACGCATGGGCCACATCGAGCTGGCCTCGCCGGTCGCGCACATCTGGTTCCTGAAGTCGCTGCCGTCGCGTCTGGGCATGGTGCTCGACATGACGCTGCGCGACATCGAACGCGTGCTGTACTTCGAAGCGTACGTGGTGATCGAACCGGGCATGACGCCGCTGAAGGCGCGGCAGATCATGACCGAAGAGGATTACTACAACAAGGTCGAGGAATACGGCGACGAATTCCGTGCCGAGATGGGCGCGGAAGGCGTGCGTGAACTGCTGCGCGCGATCAACATCGACGAGCAGGTCGAGACGCTGCGCACCGAGCTGAAGAACACCGGCTCGGAAGCGAAGATCAAGAAGTACGCGAAGCGCCTGAAGGTCCTCGAGGCATTCCAGCGCTCGGGCATCAAGCCCGAGTGGATGATCCTCGAAGTGCTGCCGGTGCTGCCGCCGGAACTGCGTCCGCTCGTGCCGCTGGACGGCGGCCGTTTCGCGACGTCGGACCTGAACGACCTGTATCGCCGCGTGATCAACCGTAACAACCGGTTGAAGCGTCTGCTCGAGCTGAAGGCGCCTGAAATCATCGTCCGCAACGAAAAGCGGATGCTGCAGGAAGCCGTCGACTCGCTGCTCGACAACGGTCGTCGCGGCAAGGCGATGACGGGCGCGAACAAGCGTCCGCTGAAGTCGCTCGCCGACATGATCAAGGGTAAGGGCGGCCGTTTCCGTCAGAACCTGCTGGGCAAGCGCGTCGACTACTCGGGCCGTTCGGTCATCGTGGTCGGCCCGACGCTGAAGCTGCACCAGTGCGGTCTGCCGAAGCTGATGGCGCTCGAACTGTTCAAGCCGTTCATCTTCAACAAGCTGGAAGTGATGGGCGTCGCGACGACCATCAAGGCTGCGAAGAAGGAAGTCGAGAACCAGACGCCGGTGGTGTGGGACATCCTCGAAGAGGTGATCCGCGAGCACCCGGTGATGCTGAACCGTGCGCCGACGCTGCACCGTCTCGGTATCCAGGCGTTCGAGCCCGTGCTGATCGAAGGCAAGGCGATCCAGCTGCACCCGCTCGTCTGCGCGGCGTTCAACGCCGACTTCGACGGTGACCAGATGGCCGTTCACGTGCCGCTGTCGCTCGAAGCGCAGATGGAAGCGCGTACGCTGATGCTGGCGTCGAACAACGTGCTGTTCCCGGCCAACGGCGATCCGTCGATCGTGCCGTCGCAGGATATCGTGCTGGGTCTGTACTACGCGACCCGCGAAGCGATCAACGCGAAGGGCGAAGGCCTGTCGTTCACCGGCGTGTCGGAAGTGATCCGCGCGTACGAGAACAAGGAAGTCGAGCTGGCGTCGCGCGTCAACGTGCGGATCACCGAAATGGTTCGCAACGAGGACACGTCCGAAGGCGCGCCGCAATTCGTGCCGAAGATCTCGCTGTACGCGACGACCGTCGGTCGCGCGATCCTGTCGGAGATCCTGCCGCACGGCCTGCCGTTCTCGGTGCTGAACAAGCCGCTGAAGAAGAAGGAAATCTCGCGCCTGATCAACACCGCATTCCGCAAGTGCGGTCTGCGTGCGACGGTCGTGTTCGCCGACCAGCTGATGCAGTCGGGTTTCCGTCTCGCGACGCGTGCCGGCATTTCGATCTGCGTGGACGACATGCTCGTGCCGCCGCAGAAGGAAACGATCGTCGGCGACGCCGCGAAGAAGGTGAAGGAGTACGACCGCCAGTACATGTCGGGTCTCGTCACCGCGCAGGAACGCTACAACAACGTGGTCGACATCTGGTCGGCAACGTCGGAAGCGGTCGGCAAGGCGATGATGGAGCAGCTGTCGACGGAGCCGGTGACGGACCGCGACGGCAACGAGACGCGCCAGGAGTCGTTCAACTCGATCTACATGATGGCCGACTCGGGCGCCCGGGGTTCGGCGGTGCAGATTCGTCAGCTGGCCGGTATGCGTGGCCTGATGGCGAAGCCGGACGGCTCGATTATCGAGACGCCGATTACCGCGAACTTCCGCGAAGGCCTGAACGTGTTGCAGTACTTCATCTCGACCCACGGTGCACGTAAGGGTCTGGCTGATACGGCACTGAAGACCGCGAACTCGGGTTACCTGACGCGTCGTCTCGTCGACGTTACGCAGGATCTGGTGGTGGTCGAGGACGATTGCGGCACGTCGAACGGCGTGGCGATGAAGGCGCTGGTCGAAGGCGGTGAAGTCGTCGAAGCGCTGCGTGACCGTATCCTCGGCCGCGTCGCGGTCGCGGACGTCGTGAACCCGGAAACGCAGGAAACGCTGTACGAATCGGGCACGCTGCTCGACGAAACGGCGGTCGAGGAAATCGAACGCCTCGGCATCGACGAAGTGCGCGTGCGCACGCCGCTGACCTGCGAAACGCGTTACGGTCTGTGCGCGGCCTGCTACGGCCGTGACCTGGGCCGCGGCTCGCTCGTGAACGTCGGCGAAGCAGTCGGCGTGATCGCGGCACAGTCGATCGGTGAACCGGGCACGCAGCTGACGATGCGTACGTTCCACATCGGTGGTGCGGCATCGCGTGCGGCAGTGGCGTCGTCGGTCGAAGCGAAGAGCAACGGTATCGTGCGCTTCACGGCGACGATGCGTTACGTCACCAACGCGAAGGGCGAGCAGATCGTCATTTCGCGTTCGGGCGAGGCGCTGATCACCGACGATATCGGCCGCGAGCGCGAACGTCACAAAATCCCGTACGGCGCGACGCTGCTGCAGCTCGACGGCGCGGCGATCAAGGCCGGCACGCAGCTGGCGACGTGGGATCCGATGACGCGTCCGATCATCACCGAGTACGGTGGTACGGTGAAGTTCGAGAACGTCGAGGAAGGCGTGACCGTCGCGAAGCAGATCGACGACGTGACCGGCCTGTCGACGCTGGTCGTGATCGACGTGAAGCGTCGTGGTTCGCAAGCTTCGAAGAGCGTGCGTCCGCAGGTGAAGCTGCTCGACGCGAACGGCGAGGAAGTGAAGATCCCGGGCACGGAACACGCTGTGCAGATCGGCTTCCAGGTCGGCGCACTGATCACCGTGAAGGACGGCCAGCAAGTGCAGGTGGGTGAAGTGCTTGCACGTATCCCGACCGAAGCGCAGAAGACGCGTGACATTACCGGCGGTCTGCCGCGGGTGGCGGAACTGTTCGAAGCGCGTTCGCCGAAGGATGCCGGCATTCTCGCGGAAGTCACCGGTACGACGTCGTTCGGCAAGGACACGAAGGGCAAGCAGCGTCTCGTCATCACGGACCTCGAAGGCAATCAGCACGAGTTCCTGATCGCGAAGGAAAAGCAGGTGCTGGTCCACGATGCTCAGGTCGTCAACAAGGGCGAAATGATCGTGGACGGCCCGGCCGATCCGCACGACATCCTGCGTCTGCAGGGTATCGAGGCGCTGTCGCGCTACATCGTCGACGAAGTGCAGGACGTGTATCGTCTGCAGGGCGTGAAGATCAACGACAAGCACATCGAGGTGATCGTTCGCCAGATGCTGCGTCGTGTGCAGATCACCGACAACGGTGATACGCGCTTCATCCCGGGCGAACAGGTCGAGCGTTCCGACATGCTGGACGAGAACGATCGCATGATCGCCGAGGACAAGCGCCCGGCTTCGTACGACAACGTGCTCCTCGGTATCACGAAGGCGTCGCTGTCGACCGACTCGTTCATCTCGGCGGCATCGTTCCAGGAAACGACCCGCGTGCTGACCGAAGCGGCGATCATGGGCAAGCGCGACGATCTGCGCGGTCTGAAGGAAAACGTGATCGTCGGCCGTCTGATCCCGGCCGGTACGGGTCTCGCGTTCCACAAGGCGCGCAAGGCGAAGGAGATGTCCGACCGCGAGCGTTTCGACCAGATCGCTGCGGAAGAGGCATTCGACTTCGGCACGCCGAGCACGCCGGCGGAAGAGCCGCAACACCCGGCAGCCGAGTAAGCATGGGCGGCGCGAGCCGCCTTACGTTGCCGTATTCGCTGTCATCGAAGCCGCCCGGTCCGCCGGGCGGTTTTTTTTATCCGTCGTTCACGTTCATGACGGGCTTGCCGCACGGTTGCGCAGGCCCGTCATGCGCGCGCACGAACCCTGTCCGATGGGCCAACGTTTCACGATTCGCCGCGCGCTGCGCGAGCGGGTTGTTAAAATTGCGGTCATCGTTCCGCCGTCCTCCTTCTCATTCATGTCCCGCGCCCTCGAAATCCTCGACGAAGTCTTTGGTTATTCCGCATTTCGCGGCCAGCAGGGCGAAATCGTCGAACACGTCGCCGGCGGCGGCGATTGCCTCGTGCTGATGCCGACCGGCGGCGGCAAGTCGCTGTGCTACCAGATCCCGGCGCTGCTGCGCCGCGAGGCGGGGCAGGGCGCGGGCATCGTCGTGTCGCCGCTGATCGCGCTGATGCAGGACCAGGTCGCCGCGCTCAGCGAAGTCGGCGTGCGCGCGGCGTATCTGAACTCGACGCTGTCGGGCGCCGAAGCCGCGGCCACCGAGCGCGCGCTGCGCGAAGGCGAGATCGATCTGCTGTACGTGGCGCCCGAGCGGCTGATGACGGGGCGCTTCCTCGAGCTGCTCGAACGCGCGAGGATCGGCCTGTTCGCGATCGACGAGGCGCACTGCGTTTCGCAGTGGGGTCACGACTTCCGTCCCGAATACATTCAGTTGTCGGTGTTGCACGAGCGCTTCCCGTCGGTGCCGCGTATCGCGCTGACGGCCACCGCCGACGCGATCACGCGCGACGAGATCATCCATCGCCTCGCGCTCGACGATGCGCGCGTGTTCGTGTCGAGCTTCGATCGCCCGAACATCCGGTACCGGATCGTCGAGAAGGACAACGCGCGCGCGCAGCTGCTCGACTTCATCCGCGCGGAGCATACGAACGCGGACGGCACGACCGACGCGGGCGTCGTCTACTGCCTGTCGCGCCGCAAGGTCGAGGAAACGGCCGAATGGCTGAAGGCGCAGGGCGTGCGGGCGCTGCCGTATCACGCGGGGATGGAGTTCGAGGTGCGGCAGAAGCACCAGGAAATGTTCCAGCGCGAGGAAGGCGTCGTGATGTGCGCGACCATCGCGTTCGGCATGGGCATCGACAAGCCGGACGTGCGCTTTGTCGCACACCTCGATTTGCCGAAGAGCGTCGAAGGCTATTACCAGGAAACGGGCCGGGCGGGCCGCGACGGGATGCCGGCGAACGCGTGGATGGCGTATGGCCTCGGCGATGTCGTCCAGCAGCGCAAGATGATCGACGAGTCGGATGCGGACGACGCGCACAAGCGCGTCCAGACGTCGAAGCTCGACGCGCTGCTCGGGCTGTGCGAGACGATCTCGTGCCGGCGCGTGCGATTGCTGAACTACTTCGGCGAGGCGAGCCAGCCGTGCGGCAACTGCGACACCTGCCTCGAGCCGCCCGATTCGTGGGATGCGACGCGCGAAGCGCAGATGGCGCTGTCGTGCGTGTTCCGCGCGCAGCGCGCGAGCGGCTTCAATTTCGGTTCGAGCCATCTGATCGAGATCCTGCGCGGCGGCCGCACCGAGAAGGTGCTGCAGCGCGGTCACGACCAGCTCAGTACGTTCGGGATCGGCGCGGCGCTGTCCGAGCCCGAATGGCGCGCGATTTTCCGGCAGCTCGTCGCATATGGCTATCTGGCGGTCGACCATGGCGGATTCGGCGCGCTCATGCTGACCGAGGCCGCGAAGCCGGTGCTGAAGAACGAGGAGAAGGTCACGCTGCGCCGCTACGTGAAGCCGCAGCGCACGCGCCAGTCGTCCAGCCGCAGCGGCACGCGGGTCGACCCGACGGCCGGCATGGGCGCGCGCGAGCGGGCCCGCTGGGATGCGTTGCGTGCGTGGCGCGCGGAAACCGCGAAGTCCGACGGCGTGCCGGCCTACGTGATCTTCCACGACGCCACACTCGCCGAGATCGCGCGCAACGCGCCCGAGACGATCGAGGACCTGCGCCATATCCCCGGCATGGGCGTGCGCAAGCTCGAACGCTTCGGCGACGAGATCATCGACGTTGTCGAATCCGCATGACACAGGTGTTCCGACCCTTCCGGTAAACCGCTGCCGCGGCCGGCAAATCACGCAAGCCGTTGACTTAGTTGGTATTTCCGGAATATGATGTTGGGTTCCGGTAATCGGCAGGCCGCGTCGCGTTCCAAAGTTCGTGTCCAACTCGCCGGTGTCGGAAGTCAACTGTGCGTCGATTCTCGCTTTGCCCGAAATCGATGTGCAGATTTTGTTCAATTTCAGGAATAAACAATGCCAACCATCAACCAACTGGTTCGCAAAGGCCGTCAGTCGGAAACGACGAAGAGCAAGAGCCCGGCCCTGCAGGACTGCCCCCAGCGTCGCGGCGTGTGCACCCGTGTGTACACGACGACGCCGAAGAAGCCGAACTCGGCACTCCGTAAGGTCGCCAAGGTTCGTCTGACGAACGGCTTCGAAGTGATTTCGTACATCGGCGGTGAAGGCCACAACCTGCAGGAACACTCGGTTGTGCTGATCCGCGGCGGCCGTGTGAAGGACTTGCCGGGTGTGCGTTACCACATGGTTCGCGGCTCGCTGGATACCCAGGGCGTCAAGGACCGTAAGCAAGCGCGCTCGAAGTACGGCGCGAAGCGTGCAAAGGCTGCCAAGTAAGCAGTTTTTGATCAGGGATCGCCCAAGGGCGGTCAAGGCGGGAGTGCCGGATTGCCGGTGCTGTCGAGTAAGTGGTCACCCGGCCAAGCTGGTTAGTCGTGAAGATGTGATCGGGTTTGTTGGTGGCCGCGGAGCTGGATACAGCTCCAACTGAACAGGTAAAGGAAGAATCATGCCGCGTCGTCGCGAAGTCCCCAAGCGGGAAGTGTTGCCGGATCCGAAGTTCGGCAACGTTGATGTAGCCAAGTTCATGAACATGCTGATGCTGTCCGGCAAGAAGTCGGTCGCAGAGCGCATCGTTTATGGCGCATTCGAACAAATCCAGACCAAGGGTGGCAAGGACCCGCTGGAAGTGTTCACGGTTGCGCTCAACAACGTGAAGCCGGTGGTCGAAGTGAAGAGCCGCCGCGTTGGTGGTGCCAACTATCAGGTTCCGGTCGAAGTGCGCCCGTCGCGTCGTATGGCATTGGCGATGCGCTGGCTGCGCGAGGCTGCGAAGAAGCGCAGCGAGAAGTCGATGGCTCTGCGCCTGGCAGGTGAACTCTCCGAAGCGGCCGAAGGCCGTGGCGGCGCGATGAAGAAGCGCGACGAAGTTCACCGCATGGCAGAAGCCAACCGCGCGTTCTCGCATTTCCGTTTCTAAGCGCCTGTCAGGGCTGTTAGCGGAAATAAATTCCGGGCGGGTGCGCTTTTCAGGCGCCTCGCCCGTTTGTGTTGAAGCATGATGCAGCAGGGCTGCATCATGTCATCCCAGTAGAGGATCAAAGTGGCTCGCAAGACTCCTATCGAGCGCTACCGAAATATCGGTATTAGCGCTCACATCGACGCCGGCAAAACGACGACGACCGAGCGCATTCTGTTTTACACCGGTGTGAACCACAAGATCGGTGAAGTCCACGACGGCGCAGCCACGATGGACTGGATGGAGCAGGAACAGGAGCGTGGCATCACGATCACGTCCGCTGCTACCACGGCCTTCTGGAAGGGCATGGGCGGCAACTATCCGGAACACCGCATCAACATCATCGACACCCCGGGCCACGTCGACTTCACGATCGAAGTGGAGCGCTCGATGCGCGTGCTCGACGGCGCGTGCATGGTGTACTGCGCAGTGGGCGGCGTGCAGCCGCAGTCGGAAACGGTGTGGCGCCAGGCCAACAAGTACAAGGTTCCCCGTCTCGCGTTCGTCAACAAGATGGACCGTACCGGCGCGAACTTCTTCAAGGTCTACGACCAGCTCCGTCTGCGCCTGAAGGCGAACCCGGTTCCGGTCGTGGTGCCGATCGGCTCGGAAGAAAACTTCAAGGGCGTGGTCGACCTGATCAAGATGAAGGCGATCATTTGGGACGAAGCGTCCCAAGGCACGAAGTTCGACTACGTCGACATCCCGGCAGAGCTCGCCGAGACCTGCAAGGAATGGCGCGAAAAGATGGTCGAAGTGGCTGCTGAAGCCAACGAAGACCTGATGAACAAGTACCTGGAAGAAGGCGATCTGCCGGAAGCCGACATCGTCAAGGCGCTGCGCGACCGTACGATCGCGTGCGAAATCCAGCCGATGCTGTGCGGTACCGCGTTCAAGAACAAGGGCGTGCAGCGTATGCTCGACGCCGTGATCGACTTCCTGCCGTCGCCGGTCGACATCCCGCCGGTCAAGGGCGAGCTGGAAAACGGCGAAGCAGCGGAGCGCAAGGCGTCGGACGACGAGAAGTTCTCGTCGCTCGCGTTCAAGATCATGACCGACCCGTTCGTCGGCCAGCTGATCTTCTTCCGCGTGTATTCGGGCGTCGTCAATTCGGGCGACACGCTGCTGAACTCGACCAAGGGCAAGAAGGAACGCCTCGGCCGTATTCTGCAGATGCACGCGAACCAGCGTGAAGAAATCAAGGAAGTCCGTGCGGGCGACATCGCCGCTGCGGTCGGCCTGAAGGAAGCGACCACGGGCGACACGCTGTGCGATCCGGCAAACCCGATCGTTCTCGAGCGCATGGTGTTCCCGGAGCCGGTGATTTCGCAGGCTGTCGAGCCGAAGACCAAGGCTGACCAGGAAAAGATGGGCCTCGCGCTGAACCGCCTGGCGCAGGAAGACCCGTCGTTCCGCGTGCAGACCGACGAAGAGTCGGGCCAGACCATCATTTCGGGCATGGGCGAGCTCCACCTCGAAATTCTGGTCGACCGGATGAAGCGTGAATTCGGCGTGGAAGCGACCGTCGGCAAGCCGCAGGTTGCATACCGCGAAACGATCCGTTCGACGGCGAAGGACGTCGACGGCAAGTTCGTCAAGCAGTCGGGTGGTCGCGGCCAGTACGGTCACGCGGTCATCACGCTCGAGCCGAACGAACAGGGCAAGGGCTACGAGTTCTTCGACGAGATCAAGGGTGGTGTGATTCCGCGTGAATACATCCCGGCGGTCGACAAGGGTATCCAGGACACGCTGAAGTCGGGCGTGCTGGCTGGCTTCCCGGTCGTCGACGTGAAGGTTCACCTGACGTTCGGTTCGTACCACGACGTTGACTCGAACGAAAATGCGTTCCGCATGGCCGGTTCGATGGCGTTCAAGGAAGCGATGCGCAAGGCGAACCCGGTCGTCCTCGAGCCGATGATGGCTGTCGAAGTCGAGACGCCGGAAGACTACATGGGCAACGTCATGGGCGACCTGTCGGGTCGTCGCGGCATCGTCCAGGGCATGGAAGACATGGTTGGCGGCGGCAAGATCGTTCGCGCCGAAGTGCCGCTGTCGGAAATGTTCGGTTACTCGACGTCGCTGCGTTCGCTGACGCAAGGTCGTGCAACGTACACGATGGAGTTCAAGCACTACGCTGAAGCTCCGCGCAACGTTGCTGAAGCGATCATCAGCGCGAAGTCGAAGTAATTCGTTATCACAATCGATTATTTTTGAAAGAAGAGAATCATGGCAAAAGGTAAATTCGAGCGGACCAAGCCGCACGTGAACGTTGGTACGATCGGTCACGTCGACCACGGCAAGACGACGCTGACGGCAGCGATCACGACGGTTCTGACGAAGAA
>NZ_JAWRXS010000140.1:0-312 GCF_046534915.1 Burkholderia sp. SIMBA_051
CGCGCAGATCGCCGCCACGAACGATCTCGAGGCGATCCGCGCGTGGCTCGCGCGCTTCGCCGACAAACGGACCACCTTCGACAGCTACCGCAAGGAAGCCGAACGGCTGCTGCTATGGGCGATCGTCCAGCTCGGCAAGCCGCTGTCGTCGCTCACGCACGAAGACCTGCTGCTGTTCCGGCAATTCCTCAGGGACCCGCAGCCGCGCCCGCGCTGGGTCGCCGACGGCGGCCGCAAGCACCCGCGCGATGACCCGCGCTGGCGGCCGTTCTACAGGACACTCCGGCCGAGCAGCCAGTACCAGGCGATGGT
>NZ_JAWRXS010000141.1:0-310 GCF_046534915.1 Burkholderia sp. SIMBA_051
CGACCAATAGCTCGGTGACCTCGCTGTCGACGTCGGCTTCGACGGGCATCAGTTCGCTGTCGACGGGTCTGAGCTCGACCAATAGCTCGGTGACCTCGCTGTCGACGTCGGCTTCGACGGGCATCAGTTCGCTGTCGACGGGGCTGAGCACGACCAATAGCTCGGTGGCCTCGCTGTCGACATCGGCGTCGACCGGGATCAGCACCGCGCAGAGCGGCGTGACGTCGTTGTCGACGGGGCTGAGCTCGACCAACAGCTCGGTGACCTCGCTGTCGACGTCGGCTTCGACGGGCATCAGTTCGCTGTCGAC
>NZ_JAWRXS010000142.1:0-310 GCF_046534915.1 Burkholderia sp. SIMBA_051
CGAAGCGCGCGACCAGCGGGCCGAGCACGAGGATCGACGCACGCATGGTCTTCACCATTTCATACGGAGCGACGAGATTGTCGACTTTCGACGCGTCCAGCGACACGCGCCCCGCGCCGCTCTCGATCCGCACGCCCATCTGGCCGAGCAGCTTGAGCATCGTGCGCACGTCCTGCAGATCCGGCACGTTGTCCAGATGCACGGGCTCCGAACTCAGCAGACCCGCGCACAGGATCGGCAACGCCGCGTTCTTCGCACCCGAGACGACAACTTCACCCGCGAGCGGGAAGCCACCTTCAATGATGAGTTT
>NZ_JAWRXS010000143.1:0-310 GCF_046534915.1 Burkholderia sp. SIMBA_051
GGCTTCGCGACCGGCCAGCGCCTGCAGCGCCGCATAACGGCGCAGCACCGTCTCGCCGGGCAGCAGCGCGATCGCCCGCTCGTGCGCGGCAAGCTTCAGCGGCAGGTTGTCCGGCGAAATCGTCAACAGCGTCGCCGCCCCGTAGTCGCCCCACGCGCCGAACAGCAACGACGGCGCATCGCGATACTGCACGGCCGGCTCGGTGCCGTAATACAGCACTTCGGCGCGCTGGTAGTCGCGCA
This sequence comes from Burkholderia sp. SIMBA_051, assembly GCF_046534915.1. NCBI lineage: Bacteria > Pseudomonadati > Pseudomonadota > Betaproteobacteria > Burkholderiales > Burkholderiaceae > Burkholderia > Burkholderia sp. SIMBA_051. The sequence continues at coordinate 243 of NZ_JAWRXS010000143.1, forward strand.
GCACCGGCACCGCCGCCAGCACGCCGCCGACCGACAGCACCGCAAACAGCGCGAACGCCGCGCGGCCG
>NZ_JAWRXS010000144.1:0-308 GCF_046534915.1 Burkholderia sp. SIMBA_051
GGTGGTGATCGACAGGTCGTGCCCGGCGGCAATCACACCGCCCTGCCCGCTGGGCTGCGTCGTCGTGGTGGTCTGCGTGACTGTTGGTAAGGCGATGCCGTTGAACGTGCCGCCGCTCAGGTCGGCCGCCGTCACGGCCGTCGCGGAAGCCGGCTGCATGTCACCAACGCGGCCGGTGATATTCGTCGTGAATGTCTGGGAGCCTGTGACACTACCGTCTGCGTAGGACAACTCGGTCATACTCAGGGTAAGCGATCCCATCGGCGCAGACAGGAGCGCCGACTCCAGGCCCGCCGCGGCAATGGTGG
>NZ_JAWRXS010000145.1:0-308 GCF_046534915.1 Burkholderia sp. SIMBA_051
AGCAGCGGCAGCACCAGGTACGGGCCGGCCGGCACGCCGTAGCGGCCCATCGTGACGCCGAAGTCGGCCGTGTGCTTCGGCAGTTTCGCGACCGTCGCGACGTCGAACAGGCCGCCGACGCCGAACACCGTGTTGATCACGACCCGCATGATGTCGCCCACCCCGTCGGCGATGCGCAGCTGCACGATGTTGTTCGCGGCGATGTAGACGTCGCCGATGTTCGAGAAGAAGTTGGTCACGCTGTCGCGCACCGGCTGCGGCACCACGTACTGATAGCCCTTCGCCACCGGCTTCAGCGCGTACGTGTC
>NZ_JAWRXS010000146.1:0-307 GCF_046534915.1 Burkholderia sp. SIMBA_051
GTCCAAAAAAGAAGTCACTCATGGCTTGGGTCCTCCGTAAGCTCCTTAATTAAGGCAAGGCGACGAACGGGCAAACGCGCTCCGGGTTCATCCGCCTTACCGCCGACAAATAAGTTGAAACGCGAGTTGAAACACGAGTCGAAACACGAGTTAAACCCGCAGCGCGATGCACGCAACGCAGGACGCGAACGCGAGACGCGACTGCACGATGATGACCGGAAAATAGGTCGAGGCCAGGCGGTTTCAAGAGCTCGCCCGGCGAAATTTTTTGAGCGAAAGCGGCCCTCGCCGCCCTTGAAAATCGTTG
>NZ_JAWRXS010000147.1:0-307 GCF_046534915.1 Burkholderia sp. SIMBA_051
GGCGTCGATCGAATCGGTCGCGGAATGCCTCGGTGCGGGCCGCGGCGCGGTGAGCCACTGGGTGACCGCGATACGCCAGTGGCTGCTGCAGCTCGATCCGGACGGCAAATGGGAGGCGCGCGTGCGCCTGGGCGTGCGGTTCGCGGCGCGCACGACCTGCTACCAGTGCGATTTTCGTGGGCCGGTGCTGCATGGGGGCTTCAACACCGATCGCACGCGCAAGTTCCTGTGCCCGGCATGCGGGGCGACGCTGCAACCCGCGAAGCTCGAGGCGCTCGGTATCGCGGTTGACATGACCATCACACGC
>NZ_JAWRXS010000025.1:0-5483 GCF_046534915.1 Burkholderia sp. SIMBA_051
GCTGCTTTACCCGGAACGATTCAACATCGGAGTCTGAATCTCAACCCGCCTCACACACTAAATTCCGGATACCTCCAATTTCACGGCAAATCATGTCACACCATGTCGGTACTGGCGCGGTGACAGCCCAGTCCCAACGATCTATCGATACAATTGACCAACTCTACACATACGAAAAACTACGGGGCGATTTATGAGCAGGTACTGCGGGGACGACGACCCTAAATCCATCTTAGATGCGGCCATACACTGGCGCGACACGGCGCTCCTAGGCGGTCGCTCCGTCCTGACCAATCAACCGCTTTGGACATCACAAGCTCTCGACTTGCTCGACGAGCACTTCGTACGTAACCCCGATCTCGGAGACGGAAAGTTTCTTGAGAAATTGGAGAGTCAGCTCGCACCGGCCGCGAACTCCGCGAAGCAGCTGGTCGCCGAAATGATGTGGTTGCTGTACCTCTGCCCGAGTAGCCTAACAGCAGCCCACAAACGCAAGACTATCCAGGCTATTTGGTCGTGGTCCGGCGAACCGTTACCGGCCGACTCGCGCTGGCTAGATGACGACGTGCTCGCAGGCGTCGGTAGCGCTGGTCCCGGCTTCAATCAAAATCAATGGCGCGAGCTCGCCTTCCTAATCAACTTCCTCCGTCGCTTCAATGAACTAACCAACATTCGTCAACTGGAGTTAATCGGAGAGGGATGGGCATTCGATGAATGGCTTCGCCAGGTCCCAGATTGGGAAGCAAGACAGTTTCGTCACATGCTGCTCTTCCTGCTGTTCCCCGACGACTTCGAACGGATCTTTGGGCAGAACGATCGCAAGACTATTGTTCGCCACTACTCAAAGCACGAGCGTCGTGTAGTTAATCGCATGGATCCTATTCAACTGGATCGCGAACTGCAAGCTATTCGGAAACGCCTTGAAACGGAGCGCGGCACGACCCAGCTTGACTATTACGTGCCCCCGTTGAAAGGGGAGTGGCGCAGCGAGACATTCGCCGCAGCAACAGAGAACGTAACGGCGGAGCACATTCGGTTGGCTCTGCACGAAATCGACCAAGAAGGTGTGCCAACGGACGCGGAATCCACTGGCTACGATCTTGTTTATGACGGCAAGCGCTATCCGCCTAAGTTGGTCCTGTCTCTGGCTGTTAAACAAGCAACGGGCGAGCCACTAGATCGTGCAGCTTTCTCCGGCGGCGAAGCTTCGTCCGCCTTCCGGTTGCTGCGACGTCTCGATTTCGAAGTTGAACCCAAGGAGGAATCGTCAAACGGCATTCCGGGGCTCCTTAATCGTTTTCTCAAACAGGCGAGTGATGGGAATGAACTCGGGACAAAGGGCTACCTCAGCGTATACCGGGATCTCAAAGTTCGAGTGAGTTTCGGCAAAGGCAACTTTGCCCGGATTCCCTGGATCGCGTTTCTTGGCGATGGACAATCAGTCAATCAAGGCATTTACCCCGTCCTGCTTCTGTATGCTGAGCAGCAGCAACTATTGCTGTGCTATGGAGTAAGCGAAGAGGGGGCGTCCCGATTGAGCTGGGGCGAACTGGCCGGAGCCCAAACGGTAAGGGAATGGTTTAAAGGACGATATGGTCGAGTGCCGGATCGCTACGACGCATCCATCGTTCGCTCGACGTACGACCTCACGCAACCATTGCCAATGGCTGAGCTGCAACAGGATTTGGACGATGTAATCGATATCTATAACCAAGTTCTCGCCAGCGACGATGCGGGCGAGCTACCGGATGCAATTGAACCAGAGCTGTCGGACGAACCGCTCCCCATCAGAGCGGATCTTCGCGCAGCGATCGATGCATTCAGCAACGCTCTAGTTACTAGCGGCGTGAAGTTCGGTGATCACCACCATGGACTGGTCGCGTCCTTCATTTCAAGTCTGGTCACGAAACCGTTAGCAATTCTGACTGGACTGTCCGGTTCGGGTAAGACACAAATTGCCATTCGGTTCGGTGAGTGGCTAGGCGAGAATCGGCTTCACGTCGCCGCAGTCCGGCCCGACTGGACAGGTGCAGAAGCGTTGTTCGGATACGAAGATGCCCTTAAGCGTGAGCTCGACGGGCGACGGGCGTGGTCCGTTCCCGCACCGTTGGAGTTCATCTTGAAGGCGGCAGCAGATCCTCAGCATCCGTACTTACTACTTTTGGATGAGATGAACCTCGCACACGTCGAGCGCTACTTCGCCGATGTACTGTCAGGTATGGAGTCCGGGCAACCGTGTATTCCAAACCTTCACAAGGGAACAGACGACTGCTGGCGACTGAAGGCCAACGCAGAAAAGCAGCTGCCGCTACCACGAAATCTCTGGATCGTCGGCACCGTCAACATCGACGAAACGACCTACATGTTCTCGCCAAAAGTACTCGATCGTGCCAACACTTTCGAGTTTCGCGTTCACTCAAGTGATCTCTCGATCGAAGCGATCAAGCCGCACCCGTGCGTTGCCGGGGATCAGGAGCTGGTGAGGGGATTGCTGAGCATCGCGCAGGATGACAACTGGCATCGAGATCGCCAGAGCGACACGCTCAACGAGCTGAACCAGCGCCTGCGGCAATTGCACGAACTCCTCAGTCGATACAACCTCGAGTTCGGCCATCGCGTCTTCTATGAGGCAATCCGATTTGCGGCCTTGGCACAAGAGGCTGGGATCAACGGCCTAGCGTCGATCGTGGACCGGATTGTCATGCAAAAGGTACTGCCGAGATTGCATGGATCACGCAGACGCCTCGAACTGCCTCTCCTGGCGCTGGCGCAGTTCTGTCGGGAGCTGCCGGATTCGATTCTGGCCGATGACAAGCTTCCGACATTTGTGATCGATGAAATGCCAGAGCAAGGTGCCGCACTTCCCATCGCCTATGCTAAGACCGTCCGCATGCTTCGAAGCCTGCGTGCCAATCAATTTGCTAGCTTTACGGAATAAGCCGTGCGTGCTGCGTCAGAAGCTATCGCATTTCTTCGCGATTCGACAGGAAACATCACCGCAAAGTTGCGCATTGCGGTGTTACCTCGTCGCTCTGCCACTCCTTTAGCAACGCTTTGGTGCTCCGACGATAGCACTTCAACGGAAAATGCTGCTGCAGGTATGGTTGAGCTTTTGGAGGGCATGGAATATCGATACGCCTGGGAAATCCTGGGGTCAAACGGTAGCCCGCTGAACGCTGATCCCGAAGAACTTTTCCAACCGGATACCACGGACGGAGCGTCTGGTCGACTACGGCCCGGACTTGCAACCGGCACCATACGCGTCGTGCTCCGTACCGACGCCAGAACACTCGGACAGATGGAGCTTGAGGTCCGATCGCGCAAACTCTCGTACCTCTCAGAGTATCGCTGGATGCTGCGGGATATTGCTGAGCGAATGACTGAGCTCGTGATGGACCGTTTCGCGGTGAGCGATGCAAGCTTCGAACTCGACGAGACACGTGACGCCGTTACACTCTATCAGCGCTTCACATTTTTGCGCGCCTTGTTCGAAAGCGAAAACTTCCAAGGAGCGCTTCGCGAGATCGTTCGGCGTCCGCACACCGCATGGGAAACGACAAGCGACATGGTGCGTGCTGGCGCCGGGATACGAGCGGACTCATGTGTGCTACGGCAATTCGCCAAAGGCGGATCTAGATCGGCTTGGCCAGACGGGTCTCTCAAGTCCGTCCCGTCCTACTTTGAACGGGCACAAACGGAAGCGACCCACGACACGACCTCAAATCGCTTTGTTAAATTCGCTCTAGAGCATTGGCTTCGGATACTTGGCGATATCGAGCGAGGTCTTTCAAAAGCCGCGGCGAGCCCAGCGACGACGCGCGGGCAACGCGAAATTTCTGGCGTAATGTCTCAGTTGGAAGAGGTGCTGCATTGCGACCTGTTTACCGATGTTGGGCGACTCACAAGATTCCCAGCCGACGATCAAGTACTCCAGAAGCGCGAAGGCTATCGGGATATCTTCAAAGCCTATGTGGAGACTGAATTTGCAGCGCGTCTCTCTTGGCAATCGTCGCCGGACGTCTATGGCGCAGGCCAGCGCGATGTCGCGACGCTTTACGAGTACTGGGCGTTCATCCAGCTTTCGCAGGTCGTAGCGGACCTCGTGGCTCAGGCGTTCGATTTGAGTCCGTTGGTGCAGGCTCGACCAGATGGTTTGACTGTTGGCATTCGCAGAGGCGTAGAGACTGTTCTTTCCGGAGAGGTCAATCGCTTGGATCGACGTATGCGAATTGAACTCTGCTTCAATCGAACCTATCGCCGAGGCATGGCAGGTATCGCGTCGTGGACGAGACCAATGCGTCCGGACTATTCGTTGTTGATCAGTCCCGCCGACGATGAGCCTGCGTCATTTGAACCTATCGTGCTTCATTTCGACGCGAAGTATAGGGTCGATTTCGTTCGAGAAATTTTCGGCACCGATGGCGAAGAAGCGAATACCTCTGGCTCGGAATCGCTTGCTCGGTTGGAGCGTGGCGGCGTTCTGCGTGAAGATCTATTGAAGATGCACGCGTACCGCGACGCGATACATCGAACTGCAGGTGCATATGTGCTGTATCCGGGCGGAGACGATGAAGGAGACGGCCTGAAATACCCCGAATATCACGAGCTCCTGCCGGGATTAGGTGCGTTCGTGCTACGGCCAACCGACACCGGCATCGCAAGCGGTACATCGGCACTTCGACGATTTATCAGCGATGTGCTCGATCACGTCGCAACGCGTCTAACAAGGCATGAGCGCGGCCGATTCTGGCAGATGGAAACATATAGCACATCGCAACTTCGGCGATCGGCTCAAGCGGCCGCTTCCCCGCCCCCTGATGCGAGCGTCCTTTTGGGCTTCGTAAAAAGCCATGAACACTGGAGCTGGATCCGAGGACGTAAGTCGTACAACCTTCGAGCTGAAGGTCGGCGTGGAGGTGTTCATCCCGGCGCAGCCCTACTGAGCAGTCAGCTTCTACTCCTTTACTGCCCTTCAACGCATGAGGTCGCGCTTGCTCGCATCGTTTCTGACGCAGAGGAAATAACTGAAGCTGGAATGGCTGCGGCTGGCTATCCTGCTCCCCGTGGGAACTATTGGTGTGTCCAGATCCAATGGCTCACCCGCAATCACTGGCTTGGCCGACTATCGTCCCACTCTATCGATGCTTACGTTAGAAGTCAGGGTGTGGCGTACGGCGAGCCCATCGGCATCTCGTGGAGTGATGTCATGTCGCTAGCTAAGGGCGAGTAGTCACTCGAAAGCCGCAATGACGAGACAACTAGCCCTAGTCAGTTGTCTCGTGATCGCCAGCCCCCACATACTCGTTCTTCATCCGCTCTCGATATCGGGCATCCCTCGTTCGGATCGCTTCAAGCCACTCGGATCCCACGTTTCCGCCGCCCCAAATGTAAAAACCCCCGCCTTTACGGGCGGGGGTTCTTGGCTTAGGGAGCCTGACGATTACCTACTTTCACACGGGAATCCGCACTATCATCGGCGTAGA
>NZ_JAWRXS010000148.1:0-306 GCF_046534915.1 Burkholderia sp. SIMBA_051
TCCTGCCGGCCTCGCGCCATTCCATACTTTTTGTTTCGAAATAAGCGACCCGAACTGATCTTATCAAACCTTTAGGTCAGGCCTAAAGTGCATTCGACAACGCTTGATTCGCAAATTCGTTGCAGCTTCATCCGCGGATTGCGCCCGCCACAGACCACAGACATTCAGGAGACATTCATGGCCAAGATGAGAGCCGTCGACGCAGCCGTGCTGGTGCTCGAAAAAGAAGGCATCGACACCGCATTCGGCGTTCCGGGCGCTGCGATCAACCCGTTCTACTCGGCCATGCGCAAGGCAGGCAATATC
>NZ_JAWRXS010000149.1:0-306 GCF_046534915.1 Burkholderia sp. SIMBA_051
GCGCGTACCCGGCGCGATGCCTTCTTCGGGCAGACCCTCTTCCTCGTTGTAGATCCAGCCGCAAATCAGGCAGACCCAGCTTTTGTATTCCGTCACTTCTATTACTTCGCTCACGACGCACTCTTCTTTGGTTCAATGCAATGATCTGCCAAGTCTGCCCCTTTTTTGGGCATGGCGGCGACCCGCAATATTACCGGAATTCGTCAACCGGGCCGTTGTTTGCCCATGCGGCATTGCGGCAATGCGCCCAAGCCGGCTGAAAGGCCCTGGTCACACACACCGTGTATGCTCTGACTCGCAGCCGAG
>NZ_JAWRXS010000150.1:0-305 GCF_046534915.1 Burkholderia sp. SIMBA_051
GGGACGTCCTATCTCTAGGATTGTCAGAGGATGTCAAGACCTGGTAAGGTTCTTCGCGTTGCTTCGAATTAAACCACATGCTCCACCGCTTGTGCGGGCCCCCGTCAATTCCTTTGAGTTTCAGTCTTGCGACCGTACTCCCCAGGCGGAGTGCTTAATGCGTTAGCTGCAGCACTAAGGGGCGGAAACCCCCTAACACTTAGCACTCATCGTTTACGGCGTGGACTACCAGGGTATCTAATCCTGTTCGCTCCCCACGCTTTCGCTCCTCAGCGTCAGTTACAGACCAGAGAGTCGCCTTCGCC
>NZ_JAWRXS010000026.1:0-4820 GCF_046534915.1 Burkholderia sp. SIMBA_051
GATGGCGAGTGGGAAAAGAAGGTCGTCGACCGGATCCTGCACAACCTGTCGATCCTGTTCGAGCGCACGTTCGCGACGGCGCAGGAGTTGAATCGCTATCGTCGCGAGGTCACGGCGCGCGTGCACGACACGGCAGACAGCGTGTAGCCGGTCGCGCGGGCTGCCGCGTGGTGGGCGGAACGAGGCCATGAAGCGCCGGGCGGCGACGCCGTCCGGCGAGCCTGGCCATTGGCGCACGTAATCGCCCGGAGCATTTTTTAAAATGGTGTGACAAACCGCCGCACATTTTCTTGTTTAGCCGGTTTTAATAAACGCTCGATTGCTGATTTTCAGATGGAGTGGAACCGGATCCAGTGTTTATGAAATTCCCATAATCCGGGAAATTGATTATAAAGACAGGTAATTGAAATTGTATTGTAGGCGCATATTTTTCTGTCCGGCGAAGCCTCGGAACCGACGAATGAACACCGAATTTCATACTGGATCCCTTGTGTGGCGGGCGTTTATGGCGTAATTTCCCGGGCCGATCAATTGATGGTTTGATTTACAGAATTAATATTTCATAATGCTAATGTAAGAATAAGATGTTGAATCGACGTTGATATAAATATGAGTGTCACGGTTGAAAGCAAGAATGATAATCGTCTATGCTTCGATATAAAATCGTTTCCGGTTTCAAATGGAAATAAAGCGATCTCAGGGAGACGAAAGGCGACTTGTCTGTTGGTAATGTCATTTTGAGGCGGCGGTATGGCGAATGTGAGATTGGCAAAACGGTTGCGAGGGATGCCTTCGCTTGATTTCCTGAGGGGCTTCGAATGCGCGGCACGTCATTTGAGCTTCACGCGAGCAGGGCAGGAGTTGAACGTCACGCAATCCGCCGTGAGTCGCCAGGTCAAGGCGCTCGAGGAGCAGCTGCGGATCGAGCTGTTTCACCGGCACATCCGTTCGCTGACATTGACCGACAAGGGGCGCGAGCTGTACGACGCGATCTCGATCGCGTTGTCCGATCTGGAATCGGTCGTGGGCAAGCTGTCGTCGAGTGTCGGCCAGCGCTCGATCTCGCTGTCGACCACCGTGTCGTTCGCGGCGCTCTGGCTGATTCCGCGTCTCGGTTCGTTCCGCGCAAGCTATCCGGACATCGATGTGCGCGTGTCCGCGACGAGCGAAATCGAGGATCTCAAACGCAAACGTTTGCACCTGGCGGTGCGCTATGCGGGCCCGTGCACGCCGCTCGACGACACGCAGGTGCTGTTTCGCGAACGCGTCGTCGCGGTGTGCAGCCCATCACTCGCGACGGCCGTCGGCGGCCGTCCGTCGATGACGCCGGATGATCTCGACAAGCACGTGCTGCTGCATCTGGACGACCCGCGCGGCGAATGGCCGTGGTATGCGTGGAGCAATCTGCTGAAGGCGCTCGGCGTGCCGCGGCTGCGGCCGGTCGGTGCGCTGCACTTCAGCCAGTATGACCAGCTCGTGCAGGCCGCCGTCGACGGGCACGGCATCGCGATCGGCAGGCGCCCGCTGATCGACGGTCTGCTGAAGCAGGGCCGGCTCGTCGAGCTGTTTCCCCACTGCACCGTTGCATCGGGCAGCTACGCGGTCGTGCAGAACCCCGACGCGTGCAACGAATTCGATATCGCGGTGCTCACCAACTGGCTGCTCGACGAAGCCAGCGTTCCGCCCCAGGCGCCCCCGGACAACGCGGGCAGCAACGTGCTGCCGCTGTATCGCGTCGGCTAGCGCCCGCGCGCCGCGTGGATGGCCGCTCCGCGCTCGCGTCGCGCGGCGCGCTGTTGCCGCCGCACGCGTCACGCGTCATCCGCAAACGCCGCTACCTGTGCGATGATTCGCGGCTTCGCGTGCGTCGCAATACGCCGCTGAGCAAGGCGCCCAATTGCGGGCCGCCGTCGATCGTCCATACGTACATGAACCCGGAGGCGCGATGCCCACACTGACCATCCAGCACAGCACACTGCATTACCAGGATCACGGCACCGGCTTTCCGGTGCTGCTCGGGCACAGCTATCTGTGGGACGCGGCGATGTGGGCGCCGCAGATCGATGCGTTGTCCAGCCGCTATCGCGTGATCGTGCCGGACCTGTGGGGGCATGGCGCGTCGGGCCCGTTGCCCGAAGGCACACAGACGCTCGACGATCTTGCCGAACACGCGAGCGCGTTGCTCGATGCGCTCGAGATCGACGCGTGCGCGGTCGTCGGCCTCAGCGTCGGCGGGATGTGGGGTGCGCGGCTCGCGTTGCGCGAACCGCGGCGCGTGCGCTCGCTCGTGCTGATGGATGCGTCGCTCGAGGCCGAGCCCGACGCGACGCGGCTGCGCTACTTCGCGATGCTCGATGCGATCGAGGCCGCAGGCAGCGTCGTGCCGCCGCTGCTCGACGCGATCGTGCCGCTGTTCTTCCGGCCGGACGTGAACCTGGCCGACCCGGTGCCGAGCGCGTTTCGCGCGGCGCTCGCGAAGCTGCCGGCCGACCGGCTGCGGGAATCGATCGCCCCGCTCGGCCGGCTGATCTTCGGGCGACCGGATACGCTGGCCGCGCTCGCCGACCTGGACGCCGAACGCACGCTGCTGATGTGCGGCGCGGGCGACATGGCGCGCCCGCCGTCCGAGACGGTGAAGATGGCGAGCGTGATCGGCTGCCGCCACGCGCTGGTGCCGGACGCCGGCCATATCTCGAATCTGGAGAATCCCGCGTTCGTCACGCGGATGCTGCTCGACTGGTTCGACGAACAGCAGCTCGCGGCGGCCTGACCATCATGCGCGCGACGCCCGCGGCGGGTGCCGCGCGGCGTCGTGTGTGCGGGCCTGCTTGATGCGGCCTGGCGTGATGCGTGTTGCGCGTGTTGCGCGTGTTACGCGCGTTCGCCGACCGGTGTGAACTTGCGGTCGCGCACGCGGCCTTCGTCGGCACCGCGGCGAATCAGGTCCTGCGCTTCCGCGCGGCTCGCGACGCACGGCGCGGAGCCGGGCAGCGGCCGCCGCGCGGTTTCGCGCAGCGCGAGCACCGACACGATGCCGATGAACGACGCACCCATCAGGTAGTAGGCCGGCATCATCAGGTCGCCGGTGCGATCGACGAGCCACGCGGTGACGAGCGGCGTCGTGCCGCCGAACAGTGACACCGACACGTTGAAGCCGATCGCGAGCGCGCCGTAGCGGATTCGCGTCGGGAACAGCGCGGGCAGCGCGGACGGCATCACGCCGGTGAAGGTCGACAGCAGCGTGCCGTAGATCAGCATCCCGCCGAACACGGGCAGCATCCCGCCCGTACGGATCAGCAGCAGCGCCGGCACCGACAGCACGAGCAGGCCGACGCAGCCGGCCATCATCACCGGCTTGCGGCCGACGCGGTCGGACAGATGGCCCGCGTAGAGCGTCATCGGCATCATCAGCACCATCACGATCAGCACCATGAAGAGGCCGTGCGTCTCGTTGAAGTGCAGCGTCGCCGACAGGTAGTTAGGCAGATACGACAGCGCCATGTAGTCGGTCACGTTGAAGATCAGCACGAGGCCGACGCACTGCAGCAGCGGCTTCCACTGTTCGACGAGCAGCGTGCCGAACGACTGCTTCGGGCGCGCTCGTTCGTCCGCTTCACGCGATTCGGCTTCCTTCTTGAACGCGGGCGTTTCCTCGAGCTTGAGCCGCACGTACAGGCCGACGAGGCCGAGCGGCCCGGCGATGAAGAACGGCACGCGCCAGCCCCACGACAACAGTGCTTCCTGCGACAGCGTGGCCGTCAGCACCGCGACGGTGGCCGCGCCGAGCGTGTAGCCGATCAGCGTGCCGAACTCGAGGAAGCTGCCCATGAAGCCGCGGCGCCGGTCGGTCGCGAACTCCGCGATGAAGGTGGCGGCGCCGCCGTATTCGCCGCCGGTCGAGAAGCCTTGCACGAGGCGGGCGACGAGCAGCAGTACGGGCGCCATGATGCCGATCGACGCGTAACTTGGGATCAGGCCGATCGCGAAGGTGCCGATGGCCATCATGATCATCGTGGCGGCGAGCACGCGCTGGCGGCCGATGCGGTCGCCAAGCGGGCCGAACACCATGCCGCCGAGCGGGCGCACGAGGAACGCGGCCGCGAACGTGCCGAAGGTCGCGAGCAACTGCGCGGACGGGCTGCTCGACGGGAAGAACACCTTGCCGAGCGTGACGGCGATATAGCTGTAGACGCCGAAGTCGAACCATTCCATCGCGTTGCCGAACGCCATGGCCCCGACCGCGCGTTTCAGGACGGCCGGGTCGACGATCGTGATGTCGTCCAGCTTCAGGGCCTTGCGCGAAGACCGGGCTTTCGCGGGGTGCGCTTGCGATGAACTCAAAGAACGCTCCTGGAAGGCGCCTTCGCGGCTGGCCGAACCGGCGCGCGCGGCGGGGCGAGCGCGGGACCGCGGGGACGAAGGCGATTGTCTCTGGATCGCCGTGATGTCGAGGGCGCGGCGCGCGCCACGGGACACCCGGCAAGGGTGTGTTGGTGTAAAGCAGTGTAGAGAAACGGGGAAAGCGGACTATCGGTCATGCGCCCGGAAACCGGTCGTAAACGACACGGATGGCGCAGGCGGGCAACTCGTCGGGCGGCGCCCGGCAAGGGTTCGGCGGTCCGGGCAGCGTCGATGGTGGTCTATACCGGAGCCGCGACACGAGGGACGCGGTACGTCGCGGTGCACGGATTCGCATGCGCGATGAAGCCGCTCCGAATCCGGACGCGCGGTCGCGCCATCGCCCGACGAACGCGACGAACGCGACGAACGCGACGAACGCGACGAACGCGACGAACGCGACGAACGCGACGAACGCGACG
>NZ_JAWRXS010000151.1:0-304 GCF_046534915.1 Burkholderia sp. SIMBA_051
GGGTGGTGTCGAAGTCCTCACGGAAAGTTAAATGAATTGTGATCATTTGCCGGGTGTTCCGGTCAGGTCCGGTGAAATCCATCAAAGCCCCGTCTGACAAGGGTTTGCAGGGTATTCGTGGTCCGTCCACTTCCGCGGAAATCCCGCGCGAGCCGCAACTTTTTAGTGTTCGTGGTGTCGGGTAGGCTCTGCATTGGGATGCACGAGCCGACCGATGACGAAATCAATGGAGGGCGATCATGGGTGCACTGACGGTCAGGCAAATCGAAGCCGCAAGGGCGACCGGAAAGCGGTATTTCCTGTC
>NZ_JAWRXS010000152.1:0-303 GCF_046534915.1 Burkholderia sp. SIMBA_051
CTGAAGATGATCTCGATGGTCGGCTAGTATCTGCCCGGCATTCCGGGCGGCATCTTCGCGCCTTCGCTATCGATCGGCGCGGGCTTCGGCAATCTGCTGCACATGGTGTTCGGCTCGATGCAATTGCCGATGCTGATCGCGCTCGCGATGGTCGGCTATCTGGCTGCGGTCACGCAGTCGCCGATCACGTCGTTCGTGATTGTCATGGAGATGATCGACGGTCACGCGCTCGTGATCTCGCTGATGGCCACCGCGTTGATCGCAAGCCGCGTAGCGCGCTTTTTCGCGCCGCCGCTGTATGAG
>NZ_JAWRXS010000153.1:0-303 GCF_046534915.1 Burkholderia sp. SIMBA_051
AGTTTGACTGAATTCGGTAACCCGGTAGGGGCCCCTAGTCCAATCAGTGCTCTACCTCCGAGACTCTTACCTTGAGGCTAGCCCTAAAGCTATTTCGGAGAGAACCAGCTATCTCCAGGTTCGATTGGCATTTCACCCCTACCCACACCTCATCCCCGCACTTTTCAACGTGCGTGGGTTCGGGCCTCCATTCAGTGTTACCTGAACTTCACCCTGGACATGGGTAGATCACCTGGTTTCGGGTCTACGACCACGTACTCAATTCGCCCTATTCAGACTCGCTTTCGCTGCGGCTCCGCATCT
>NZ_JAWRXS010000154.1:0-302 GCF_046534915.1 Burkholderia sp. SIMBA_051
CGTGAAGGCCGGTCAGATCCGCCACTTCTTCCTGATCGGCGGCTGCGACGGCGCCGCGCCCGGCCGCAACTACTACACCGAGTTCGCGCAGGCCGCGCCCGACGACACCGTCGTCATGACCCTCGGCTGCAACAAGTACCGCTTCAATCGCCACGCGTTCGGCGACATCGGCGGCATTCCGCGTCTGCTCGATCTCGGCCAGTGCAACGACAGCTATTCGGCGATCCAGATCGCGCTCGCGCTGGCCGAAGCGTTCGAGTGCGGCGTCAACGATCTGCCGCTGTCGCTGGTGATTTCGTGGT
>NZ_JAWRXS010000155.1:0-302 GCF_046534915.1 Burkholderia sp. SIMBA_051
CCAGGGCCGGTGATACAGAGCTCGCCGGTCTGGCCCTGCGGCAGCACGGCGCCGTCCTCGCCGCGGATCAGCATGCCGTAGTTGGGCAGCGGGGTGCCAATGGTCACGGGCTGGCCCGGCAGCAGCTCGGCCAGGCTGGCCGATACGGTGGTCTCGGTCGGGCCATAGGTATTGAACAGCCGGCGACCCGGCGTGGCCCAGCGCTGCACCAGGAATTCCGGGCACATCTCGCCACCCAGGTTGACGATGCGCAGGCCAGGCACGTCGCGCGCGAACAGCGCCAGCAGCGTCGGCACCGCATG
>NZ_JAWRXS010000027.1:0-3473 GCF_046534915.1 Burkholderia sp. SIMBA_051
CAGATACCAAATACTGTCCTTCTAGTGTAGCCGTAGTTAGGCCACCACTTCAAGAACTCTGTAGCACCGCCTACATACCTCGCTCTGCTAATCCTGTTACCAGTGGCTGCTGCCAGTGGCGATAAGTCGTGTCTTACCGGGTTGGACTCAAGACGATAGTTACCGGATAAGGCGCAGCGGTCGGGCTGAACGGGGGGTTCGTGCACACAGCCCAGCTTGGAGCGAACGACCTACACCGAACTGAGATACCTACAGCGTGAGCTATGAGAAAGCGCCACGCTTCCCGAAGGGAGAAAGGCGGACAGGTATCCGGTAAGCGGCAGGGTCGGAACAGGAGAGCGCACGAGGGAGCTTCCAGGGGGAAACGCCTGGTATCTTTATAGTCCTGTCGGGTTTCGCCACCTCTGACTTGAGCGTCGATTTTTGTGATGCTCGTCAGGGGGGCGGAGCCTATGGAAAAACGCCAGCAACGCGGCCTTTTTACGGTTCCTGGCCTTTTGCTGGCCTTTTGCTCACATGTTCTTTCCTGCGTTATCCCCTGATTCTGTGGATAACCGTATTACCGCCTTTGAGTGAGCTGATACCGCTCGCCGCAGCCGAACGACCGAGCGCAGCGAGTCAGTGAGCGAGGAAGCGGAAGAGCGCCTGATGCGGTATTTTCTCCTTACGCATCTGTGCGGTATTTCACACCGCAATGGTGCACTCTCAGTACAATCTGCTCTGATGCCGCATAGTTAAGCCAGTATACACTCCGCTATCGCTACGTGACTGGGTCATGGCTGCGCCCCGACACCCGCCAACACCCGCTGACGCGCCCTGACGGGCTTGTCTGCTCCCGGCATCCGCTTACAGACAAGCTGTGACCGTCTCCGGGAGCTGCATGTGTCAGAGGTTTTCACCGTCATCACCGAAACGCGCGAGGCAGCTGCGGTAAAGCTCATCAGCGTGGTCGTGAAGCGATTCACAGATGTCTGCCTGTTCATCCGCGTCCAGCTCGTTGAGTTTCTCCAGAAGCGTTAATGTCTGGCTTCTGATAAAGCGGGCCATGTTAAGGGCGGTTTTTTCCTGTTTGGTCACTGATGCCTCCGTGTAAGGGGGATTTCTGTTCATGGGGGTAATGATACCGATGAAACGAGAGAGGATGCTCACGATACGGGTTACTGATGATGAACATGCCCGGTTACTGGAACGTTGTGAGGGTAAACAACTGGCGGTATGGATGCGGCGGGACCAGAGAAAAATCACTCAGGGTCAATGCCAGCGCTTCGTTAATACAGATGTAGGTGTTCCACAGGGTAGCCAGCAGCATCCTGCGATGCAGATCCGGAACATAATGGTGCAGGGCGCTGACTTCCGCGTTTCCAGACTTTACGAAACACGGAAACCGAAGACCATTCATGTTGTTGCTCAGGTCGCAGACGTTTTGCAGCAGCAGTCGCTTCACGTTAGCTCGCGTATCGGTGATTCATTCTGCTAACCAGTAAGGCAACCCCGCCAGCCTAGCCGGGTCCTCAACGACAGGAGCACGATCATGCGCACCCGTGGGGCCGCCATGCCGGCGATAATGGCCTGCTTCTCGCCGAAACGTTTGGTGGCGGGACCAGTGACGAAGGCTTGAGCGAGGGCGTGCAAGATTCCGAATACCGCAAGCGACAGGCCGATCATCGTCGCGCTCCAGCGAAAGCGGTCCTCGCCGAAAATGACCCAGAGCGCTGCCGGCACCTGTCCTACGAGTTGCATGATAAAGAAGACAGTCATAAGTGCGGCGACGATAGTCATGCCCCGCGCCCACCGGAAGGAGCTGACTGGGTTGAAGGCTCTCAAGGGCATCGGTCGAGATCCCGGTGCCTAATGAGTGAGCTAACTTACATTAATTGCGTTGCGCTCACTGCCCGCTTTCCAGTCGGGAAACCTGTCGTGCCAGCTGCATTAATGAATCGGCCAACGCGCGGGGAGAGGCGGTTTGCGTATTGGGCGCCAGGGTGGTTTTTCTTTTCACCAGTGAGACGGGCAACAGCTGATTGCCCTTCACCGCCTGGCCCTGAGAGAGTTGCAGCAAGCGGTCCACGCTGGTTTGCCCCAGCAGGCGAAAATCCTGTTTGATGGTGGTTAACGGCGGGATATAACATGAGCTGTCTTCGGTATCGTCGTATCCCACTACCGAGATATCCGCACCAACGCGCAGCCCGGACTCGGTAATGGCGCGCATTGCGCCCAGCGCCATCTGATCGTTGGCAACCAGCATCGCAGTGGGAACGATGCCCTCATTCAGCATTTGCATGGTTTGTTGAAAACCGGACATGGCACTCCAGTCGCCTTCCCGTTCCGCTATCGGCTGAATTTGATTGCGAGTGAGATATTTATGCCAGCCAGCCAGACGCAGACGCGCCGAGACAGAACTTAATGGGCCCGCTAACAGCGCGATTTGCTGGTGACCCAATGCGACCAGATGCTCCACGCCCAGTCGCGTACCGTCTTCATGGGAGAAAATAATACTGTTGATGGGTGTCTGGTCAGAGACATCAAGAAATAACGCCGGAACATTAGTGCAGGCAGCTTCCACAGCAATGGCATCCTGGTCATCCAGCGGATAGTTAATGATCAGCCCACTGACGCGTTGCGCGAGAAGATTGTGCACCGCCGCTTTACAGGCTTCGACGCCGCTTCGTTCTACCATCGACACCACCACGCTGGCACCCAGTTGATCGGCGCGAGATTTAATCGCCGCGACAATTTGCGACGGCGCGTGCAGGGCCAGACTGGAGGTGGCAACGCCAATCAGCAACGACTGTTTGCCCGCCAGTTGTTGTGCCACGCGGTTGGGAATGTAATTCAGCTCCGCCATCGCCGCTTCCACTTTTTCCCGCGTTTTCGCAGAAACGTGGCTGGCCTGGTTCACCACGCGGGAAACGGTCTGATAAGAGACACCGGCATACTCTGCGACATCGTATAACGTTACTGGTTTCACATTCACCACCCTGAATTGACTCTCTTCCGGGCGCTATCATGCCATACCGCGAAAGGTTTTGCGCCATTCGATGGTGTCCGGGATCTCGACGCTCTCCCTTATGCGACTCCTGCATTAGGAAGCAGCCCAGTAGTAGGTTGAGGCCGTTGAGCACCGCCGCCGCAAGGAATGGTGCATGCAAGGAGATGGCGCCCAACAGTCCCCCGGCCACGGGGCCTGCCACCATACCCACGCCGAAACAAGCGCTCATGAGCCCGAAGTGGCGAGCCCGATCTTCCCCATCGGTGATGTCGGCGATATAGGCGCCAGCAACCGCACCTGTGGCGCCGGTGATGCCGGCCACGATGCGTCCGGCGTAGAGGATCGAGATCTCGATCCCGCGAAATTAATACGACTCACTATAGGGGAATTGTGAGCGGATAACAATTCCCCTCTAGAAATAATTTTGTTTAACTTTAAGAAGGAGATATACCATGATCCTGGACGCGGACTACATCACCGAAGA
>NZ_JAWRXS010000156.1:0-302 GCF_046534915.1 Burkholderia sp. SIMBA_051
GTTGTCTTGATATATATTAATAAAATCTCCCTTTTATGGAAGATTTTTTAGATTGCGGTGATAAAAAGATAACAACAAATAATAAAAATAAGACTAAGCGCTGTATAGAATATTATCTTTCCTATTTTTCCAATGAAGTATATATTGGCTAAAGTGAAAAATAATATTGATGTGACTGTTAGAAATATATAAATTTCTTTTGTTTTTTTTGTATTCATAAATGTCTCTAGTGACTGATTTGAGGAATATGATTGGGTAATGTGAGATAAAGCTAGTCCTATAAAAATGAATATGCCTATTAT
>NZ_JAWRXS010000157.1:0-302 GCF_046534915.1 Burkholderia sp. SIMBA_051
TGCAAGCCGCATCGCGTCTTCCGCATGCTTCTGCCCGACCAGTTCGGCTTGCGCGGCCAGCAGGTCGAGCCGCTCGCCGCCGAACACGTCCGGCGACCAGCTCAGCGCGAGCCCGGCGCCGGCTTGCCGCACGTAGCCGAGCGGCGGCGGCGTGTTCTGGCGCGCGTCGGCCGCGTGCGCGCTCGCATCGAGCTCGGGCAGCAGCGCCGCGCGCTTGCGTGCGGTCAGCGCCTGCGCCTGCTTCACGCGTTCGGCGGCGGCCTGCAGATCGAGGTTGGCGTCGAGCACGGTTGCGACCAGCC
>NZ_JAWRXS010000158.1:0-301 GCF_046534915.1 Burkholderia sp. SIMBA_051
ATAGCCTTTACAGCAGCCCCAACCTGCAAGGAAACCTGCTCCAACGCCTGCCGATGCCCCTTCACCAGAGAATCATACCCACCGCCAACCGGCTCACTAACCACACTCCGGCACGTCATCACCACCGCACTCCGCACAGCCCGCACACTCCACACCGCATCGATCAACGCATGCGACCCAGGCCACGACTCAAACCGCTGCACGTTCATGCTGACTCGATAAACCGGCGTCGCATCCGGATAAGCGGTGCCGTACACATCGATGGTATCGAGCTGCTGGGTCAGAGTGGTCGACAAAGCCC
>NZ_JAWRXS010000028.1:0-2936 GCF_046534915.1 Burkholderia sp. SIMBA_051
TGATCATCCCGGCTTGTCGGAGCTCGGCCTCTAATACCTGGGCTGATCGTATCGCTTCGATTGGAAGTACGCGGGGAAACGAAGGCAACGGTGAGGCAGTCGTCTGCGACGACGGCCTCCCGAAGTTTGGTATGACGGAGCATCCATAGACCCCACTCGCTCTCTCACTCGAATCCAAGGGTGGACCCAAAAGGGCCAACGGGGCTTTTCGCACGTCTCCACAACAGCCGCTCAATGTCGCGCGTAGCTTTTGCAGACATCGCAAAACAGCAGGATAACGAAATAACGCCGCACAGCGACATTATGGTTGGTGCGCCCAAACTCGTGCAATACGGGTCGCGCCTTGCTTGCGCGGCGCGCTCCACTTCCGAGTCGGTAGAGTTGGTGCCGATCGACTCAATTATGTCAAACGAAAATATTGAATCACCGCTCGACCACTTCCTTGGCTGGTACTCCTCACTGCCGACGGAACAGCAAGAAGTCATCGCCTTGAGTGCGCATTTCATTCCAGGTTTCAACATTGACGTCGCAGAAGCGATCGAAAAGAACAACGCAGCAGTTCTCTTTGCTGATCGTGTTGTGTCATATAGAGACCGTTCATCGAGCGAACGCTGTGCGGCAACGGTCCTTCACATGTGCCTCGAACATATCGCGTTTGCTAACCAAGGTGCCGGCAATTGGCGTGAGCGACAGGCAGCCCTTCGCGAGTATGCCGACGACTTTGGATATCCGGCGCTTCACGATGCAGCAAACGCTGCACAATTTAAGCACGCGCAGTGGGTGCAAACTCGCAAGAAGTGGAATCAGCTGAAAGCTGGTTCGTTTTCCATTGATGCCATCTCCAACTTTCGGGTCTTCGGTCCAAGTGGAGCAGCATCCTGAAATGCCGGACACGGTCACCCACCTACGATAACGGGCAGGCATACGACTGTGGTTTTGACCAACACTGTTGTAAGACTCGGGCAACACATCGCCCGGCGTTTCGCCGCCGAGCAAACGAACGGTCGAAGGTGCGCGCGACCGCACGACACAGAGCGGGAGGTCGATGGCAAGCAGAAAAGGCCGACACGATGGTCGCTCGAACGAAGATCATTAGGAAAGTCTACGAACCAAAATAATTTCCCTCAGCGCGAGCGTACTAACGGCCCGGTTCAGCGTATCCGCAACCCATCGACGACCTCCCTCATGATCGGCTTGGATGCGTGCCTTGATTCGATGGATGAAGGATGGATGCAATTTCAATAGCGTCCAAGACTGGTTTGCGATAGATTCGATAGGGATAGCCAATAGGTGAGGGAATTCCCGTGCTGCTACGTCATATCCGTTACTTCCTTGCAGTAGCAGAACAGAAGAACTTCACGCGCGCTGCCGAGGCGCTTCATGTATCGCAGCCCACCTTGTCGCAGCAGATCCGGCAGCTCGAGGACACCCTGGGAACACTGCTGTTCGACCGTTCCGGCAGAACTGTGCACCTGACCGACGCGGGCGAAGCGTGGATGCGTTATGCCAAGCTCGCGCTACAGGACCTTGACGCAGGGGTGAGGGCGATACACGACGTGGCGGAATTGAGTCGGGGCAGCCTGCGTTTCGCAGTAACGCCGACCTTTACGGCTTCCTTGGTCGGGCCGGTCGTCGATGGCTTCCACCAGCTGCATCCTGGCATCAGGATCGATATCCGCGAACTCACACAGGATCAGATGGAGGCGCAGCTTGCAGACGACAGGCTTGATATCGGTGTCGCATTCCATCCGGCCTTTTCAGTCGACATCGAAAGCCAACCCCTCTTCGCGGAAACGCTGAGCCTGGTGGTAGGCCGCAACCACCCGCGTGCCGCACGCCGCAAGGCACTCGCGGGGCCTGACTTTGGCAAGGAGCCGCTGGTCTTGCTGAACGACACATTCGCGACGCGCCGGTTCATCGATGAGCATTTTGCGCGTCACGCTATTCGACCGCTTGTCGCAATCGAAGTGGATACGGTCGGTGCAATCGTCGAGATCGTGCGTCGCGGGCAGCTGGCGACGGTTCTCCCTGATCACATCGCACGCGTGCAAGAGGGCCTACATCCCGTGCCGATCGATCCCCCTCTGCCAACGCGTACGGCTGCCGTCTTAGAGCGCAAGGGTGCGTATCGCACTGCGGCAAGCAGGGCGTTCTTACAACTCCTGACTGAGCAGTTTGGAAAGCCGACGTGACCACCACCGACATCGCCGTCGTTGCGTAGTTGAGTAACTTGCTTTGAAGCTGATGCCGCGCGAGGGGATTGGCCCGCAACAGCGCGTTTTGCCGAGATCATCGACAGGAAGCCCGCTTTTGCTGACCATTGGATGCTGCAACTGACGATCCGCCGGACATAAACACATCGAGGCGACTCGCACTTTGTGAGGCGGCGTACGACTCGCTTCGTCGCAGCCGCTTGGTCTGGCATCACGAGCCGTGGAAAACCGTATCGTTCAGGCGTTGCAGCGTACCGTCCTGCTCGGCCTGGATCAGCTCGTTGATCACGTCGCGGCGGGTCAGTGCGCGCTGGGCTTCCGGCGCCGCGTTCCGCTGGATCAACGGTGCAGCGGAGTGGTAACCCGGTGCAGCCGCTTCTGCGGAAGAGGCAGCAAACGCGGTCGTGGTGGAAGCAGCCAGCGTGAGTGCCGACAGGACGTAAGAAATGTGACGGATGCTCTTGTTCATGATGTTTCCCTTTCCTTGTTTCGATATAAATTAGGTAGTACTAACTGTAATGATGTTGCGGTTCATAATTTCTGCTAGCCGAATCACCGGACGAGATTCGCGCACCGCCCGACAAAATTAGCAGTACCAGTGAACTTCAATACACGCCCAACAATCCGTCGTTCTTCGCAACCAGATCGTTGGGCGCTGATCGCTCACCGCGGCTGTAGCGATCCGGGCTTCAAAGCCCCAACTCGCTCAGCCCCGGATGATCG
>NZ_JAWRXS010000159.1:0-299 GCF_046534915.1 Burkholderia sp. SIMBA_051
TCCAAAAAGACGCCGCCCACCGCGACTACAACTGCGGCCGGCCCACCGATCCACCACGACAAGCCCGCGTCTCTGCACGCCCATAGGATCGACAACGGGATGACGCACCAGAACAGCGACAGCAGCAACGTCCAGGCGGGCATTTTGGCTTCCATTGCCTACTTCGCGTAGTGAGCTTGCAGCACGCTCAAATCCTGCTTCGCCACCACGACATGCGGGCGATAGCGCTGCGCCTGCGCGGCAAAGGCCGCCAACGCTTCGCCGCCTGCCAACGATTCCGTCTCCATCGACAGAGCGAC
>NZ_JAWRXS010000160.1:0-299 GCF_046534915.1 Burkholderia sp. SIMBA_051
GCGTAGGGCAAAGTTCAATCGCACCGGCCCGAAGCCCAGAGCGTGAAACCACGCTTCCCATCCCATCCAGCCTTCCGACGTCGAATCCGACTCGATCAGCGCCGCGTTCGCGACGTCCTGCAGCGATTGCGGCATGCCGCGCGACTCCACCCACTTCGGCGAGCACACGGGAAAGACCTCCTCGTCGAACAGCAAGGTTGCCGTGCCGTCGCTCCATCGTCCGTTGCCAAAGCGCACCGCGACATCGATCTCCTTGTGCCGCAGGTCTGCCGTGAACATCTGCGTGGAAAGGCGAAGCT
>NZ_JAWRXS010000161.1:0-297 GCF_046534915.1 Burkholderia sp. SIMBA_051
CGTCGGCGACGACGCTGAGATATGCCGGATAGCAGCGCACGCTCACCAGCTGGTTCGTATACTCGGTGGGCACGCTGTAGCGGTTGCGCTGGAAGTGGATCAGGCCGGTCGACGACACGCGCAGGAACTGCTCGACGTAGCCGTCGAACGGACGCGGGTTCGGCATCAGGCGCGTGCGCTCGTCCTGCAACACGTCCTCGACCGTCAACTCCGGCCACTGCGGATGCCGCATCTGCCAAGCCTGGCGGCACCGCTGCGACACCCAGTCGTTCAGCGTTTCCAGCGACGCCCAGCGCT
>NZ_JAWRXS010000029.1:0-2717 GCF_046534915.1 Burkholderia sp. SIMBA_051
TTCTTCGTCAGAACCGTCGTGATCGCTGCCGTCAGCGTCGTCTTGCCGTGGTCGACGTGACCGATCGTACCAACGTTGACGTGCGGCTTGGTCCGCTCAAATTTACCCTTGGCCATTTTCGACTCCCAAAAGGAATTCACATGTTGCGCCGCGCGCAAACAGACACTGACTTGTAACTGCTGGTGCCCATGGGCAGGATCGAACTGCCGACCTCTCCCTTACCAAGGGAGTGCTCTACCACTGAGCCACATGGGCGGTATTACGCTTCAACTGCACGAACTGGAGCGGGTGAAGGGAATCGAACCCTCGTCGTAAGCTTGGAAGGCTTCTGCTCTACCATTGAGCTACACCCGCACGGGCCACTAACGATTCCCTACCGCTCTTTGCGCTGATGTTCTGGTGGAGGAGGTTGGATTCGAACCAACGTAGGCGTAAGCCAACAGATTTACAGTCTGCCCCCTTTAGCCACTCGGGCACCCCTCCGTAGAGAACTGACGATTATGGGGGTGCATCGCACTCTTGTCAAGCACATCCGGAAGATTATTTTCATTCTCTTCCAGCGCGCTGCGCGACTCACCCGACACCCACGCTTGCCCGGCTAAGGCAAGCACGAGAGGATCGCCACACGGCGCCCACATCCTCGTCAGACTCCGCCTTCAGCTTCGATTTGCATCTTCGCTGAAAACGAAAGACCGCCATCATACGGCCTCCCGCTCATAATGCCAAGCGGGTAGATGAAAAAAATCCGCAATTTCCATGCCGGGGGGATTTGCGGGGCGTCCGTAGAGGGCTCGGGGCGGGTGAAGTTGGTTATCAGGAACGCGCTCCGACGTAACGCCAGGCATGGGGGCCGATGTCTCTGTAGTAGGTGTGGGCACACCAACGCTGAAGCCGGATGCGGAGTAAAGGGGGCTACCGCTCTCATCGCCGCCAACCCGGCCGATCGAACCGTCAGGAAAGGGCCGACTCGGTCAGCGCCCTCTCACCACCCCAAATGGAAAGCCGCGCGTTGCCAATCCGCGCCGCACGATCAAGCTGTCCCCTGCCCTCTCACGCCGTATGCGGGGCCGTCCTTGCCCGCGCGCCGCTCTTCGCGGCTACCTCGGCCCATGCGGGGGCACCCCAAATGCGTGGTGCCGCAGAGAGGATCGCGGCAATCCGGTAGCAGTCGCTTCCCGAGAGCCGCACCTCTGAGCGCGGGGAACACGGCGGCCGTCGCGGAGGGTGACACGTCAAAGCCGGCCATCGACGTGTGCGATCACGGCCGAGAACGGGATGACGCCCGTGCGCCCAACCGCACGCGCGACCCCGACGTTCGGGCGGCACGTGCCACCGGTTCGCGAGCCGCAGCGCGCGGCAATGTCCACGTGGCCGGCTGGAAAGGCGGCGCCCCGGCCCGGCGCGCGCATGGGTTCCATCGCGTGTGCGCATACGCGCCACGGGCGCCTCGAGATACGATCAAGTGCGCAGGGCTGCGGAACGACGCGTCAACCTACCGTTTCGCGGCGCAGCGACCATCACGCCTCCCAGCGCGAGGCCGACAGCGCGGCCGGCTTCGATATCCGGCACCTGCTGATGTGCGACGATCTGCGCACGCATGCGTGGTCGCCACACCGGCTGCGCGACCGGGGGCGTCCCGGCGGCCGTGCGGCCGCGCAACCCAGGCTGCGCAGCGCCTCATGCAAGCCGACCAACATGAGCGCCTGGTCGGCACATCGCAGTGAAGCCGCGCTGCGCAACGACATTCGACGCATCGATACGATGCACGCCGCGTTCAGTTGAGCGCGGATAGTGACTGTTTCGGCGGCACCGGCTATTCGCTTGTCGAAGAAATCCATGTCCTTCGAGACGGGCAGCCGGTTCTCATCAAAAGCAACAGCGCGGGCTCTGACGAAATCAGACCGGTCGACCAAGTTTTTGTCTCCGTGTCGTCTCGACGTCGGCGAAAGGCGTGGCGACAATTTCGTTCGGTACTCGACGCCGAGAAACATGGTCTTGCAGGTGCGTTCCGCCCCCACGACCGTCACGGATTTGCGGCCAGACGCATCAGTCGCGCGCCGAATCCCCGAAGGGCATCACCGATATTGAACGGAGATAGCCGAAATACGCATGCCGATGGGCCGCGATAATGGCTCACCACGGCGTGACGAGTCGGCGAGTCGTGCAAGGCGCTCGAGGCGGCAAATAACGGGAGAAAGGCCAGGAAACGAGATCATTCCGGACATGAAGGGACCACCACTGACGGCCAGACGAATGACGAACCCTTCGCCTTGCGCAGCGGGGTTGCCGATGGTCAATCGTTCGAATGATGGAAGCTGGCGTGGAGCTCAATGGCAGCGCCAACAAGAACCTCCGATGCCGCAGATCTCGCTGCGCGGTTTCGATGCTGTCGAGCGTGATGAGAACCGGGATGCCCCGGCCTGACGGGATGCCCCGGCCTGACGTCGTCAGATCAAACCCAACGATTCGGCGTCGCTCCCATTCCCGCTCTGCGCGCGGTGCAAGCTCACTGTCGTGGCCGCGGAGATAGCGACGATACGGATGCGACCTGCGTGAGGATCCTGCCCGGCCAGCTCACCTGCCCGCCGGCGCCAAGGGCCCCACCTCGCTGTCATCGCGTTTCCGCCGCGCCAATGCAAGAACCCCCGCCTTTCGGGCGGGGGTTCTTGGCTTAGGGAGCCTGACGATTACCTACTTTCACACGGGAATCCGCACTA